>CAXBRG010000094.1:0-5362 GCA_963977995.1 uncultured bacterium
ATCAACGCACGCCCAATAGCCAACATCTGCTGTTCGCCGCCGGATAGCGTTCCCCCCATTTGGGTGCGCCGCTCTTGCAGTCGTGGGACGTCGAACTCGTCGACGTCGCGAGCTCTAATCCAAGAGGTCGCGCCAGCCCTGATCAACCGCCGGGTGACGCAGCTTGCTCATCGCCCGTGATTCGATTTGACGAATCCGTTCGCGGGTCAGCTCCATCTGCTCGCCCACTTCCTCGAGCGTCAGTGGTCGCCCCCCGTTCAAGCCGTAGCGCTTAATCAGAATCTCTCGTTCGCGATCTTCTAGAACGGTCAGACCTCGCTTGATTTCGCCAGGTATCAGACTTCCGGCGGCAACGTCAGCGGGCGAGACAACAGAACGATCCTCAATAACGTCGCCGAGTTCGGCGTCACCATCTTCGCGCAGTGGTTCCGATAACGACACGGGGTCGTTGGCGTAGGTCAGGGCGTCCTTCAGGGCCTTGCACTTGTTACCGCAGATTTCGCCGCGATCTTCGTACTTAGCCCACACCTTGTCTTTACTGTCCCCAACGGGCTCGTCGCCGAGTGTGTCACCCACCGCGATGTAAAACACCTGCTTGTACGACACGATCTCACCGGCGATGTACATCGAGGTGCGATCCCACGGGCTGCGAGGACAGAAGCGCTTGTTGGAAGATTTGGCCGAGGGTGGTGGGGCGTCATCGTCACCCTCCACCTTTTTCGCCGCCTTCTCCTTCTTTTCGGCTTTCGCCTTTTCTGCTTCTTGGCGCTTTTTCTCGGGAGTCCAATCGTTCATGTCAGTTTCCCAACACAACTCGACGAGTGTCGGCGGACGTCCCAAGTTGATCTCGAGCCGGTTCTTTGCTTTCTGGACCCGTGCGAGAGTGTCACCCGCGTGAACAGGTAGGCGAATGGTGCGACCAGTATTCGCAATACCGCGCGTAATGGATTGGCGAATCCACCAGGTGGCGTACGTGGAAAACTTAAAGCCCTTGCGATAATCGAATTTCTCAACGGCGTGCATCAAGCCGAAGTTGCCTTCTTGGATGAGATCTTGTAGTGGCAGTCCCGAGGCTTGATACTTCTTGGCAATGGAGACAACGAGTCGCAAGTTCGATGTGACGAACTCTTCTTGCGCCTCTTCGCCGCGTACTTTCAGCCGCTTCATGGGGACGGTTTCGCGCGGCGTGAGCTTTACCGTTCGGGCGTCTTTCGATACTGCCTTACCCTTTTTGATGAGTTCGAGCTTGCCGGCGAAGTTCCTCATCGTGGTGTGGAGCGAACTAGGAATTTCGTAGACGGCGTAGTCGAACGACGAAGTATTCGTCCGTCCGTCGAGAGACTCAATGACATCGAGGTCTTCGATGATTTCCGCCAAGGTGATCTGCGATTCGGGGGTCAGGGCGTCAAGGGAGCCCTTCGCGGGGGCCAGCGCCAGAAGTTCGGACGCCAGCTTGCCGTAGCCGTGCAGCTTGGCGAGTTTGACTTCGCCCTCTTTGTTCAGCAGGTTGTACTGACCGATGCCCGTGAGATACGTGCGTACGCCGTCCTCATCATCGCGGTCTATGCGATCCTTCACCACGTAGAAGGTCCCCTCTTTCAAAATCCCTAGTTGTTCTACCCGTTTTTTGCGCCCGTTCGTTCGATGGGCCACTGCGGTCGTTCATCGGTGGGTTTCCCCACCGATGAACGAGACTGGCACCGACCTATGACTCGGTGTACTTTTTCGCCTCACGGAGGAACCGCTGCTCGATCACTCGGACGTGTTCTGGCGTGGTGCCCATGATGTTGGCCATCTCCTCAAGGGTCACGACCTGCCCCGTGGTGCGACCGAATCGCAACGAGAGGAAGGCGGAAATCTCCGCGGGTAACTGTTCACGGGGCTGATTCATTGGCGACCTCCTCGCTGTAGGAACTGCAGTAATCGACTCAAGGGTTCAACATCGACCGAGCGAACCACGTCCCCCACCTGCACCGTGATGACTCCATCAACGTGACTCGAGGCGGTGCCGAGAAGCTCTTCAGCCTGAAGGGTCGTCTCCAGCCCCGTAAGTCCCACGTACGACTCATCCAAGATGTGGTCGCTGAGAGTGGTGTGACCGTCGTCCCAACGAGGGACGCTGAGCGAAACCATGTGGCGGTTCGCCTGCATGACCTCATTCACGCGGGCCACCGTGATGCCCAATCCTGCGGCGATCTCCGCATGAGTGGCTTCTCGTCCATAGTCCTGGGCGAACTCTGACTGGAAGCCACGGATCCGATTCCACTCCAACTGCACTTCCTCGGGGACATGAATCAGACGGTCCGCCCTGATGCCGCGCGTCACGTAGTTGCGAATCCACGGTGTGGCGTACGTTGAAAAGCGCGTGTCCTTGGAGGGATCGAACTTCTCCGTTGCCTTCCACACACCCTGAACCGCATCCTGCTCTCGCTCGGTCAGCGTGCCGCCGCGCAGTTCGCGGGCGATGCTGAGTCCGAGGCGCACGTTGTGTTCAAACAACGTGATGCGCGCATCGGCACCGTCAGCCGCAATCCGCTGAAGGCGACGCTTCTCTACGGCCGTCAACCCGGCATCATTCGCCAACTTCGTTGTGGCAGCGAGCCCGGCTTGGATCGCCGTGGCTAAGTCGTGCTCCTCAAACTTGTCCAACAGTGGCAGCTGGGCCAGCAACGTCCAGCTGTTCGTTGACGTCTTGGAGTACTTATTCTCTCCTGTTTGCATTTCTTTCCTCACTTCTCTAGGGACACTTCACCGAATTCGCCTTGTGGCGAAATACACACGCAGTCACGACGACTGCTGCATCGAGTTGTCGTGTCGACTCGATGCGTCGACGGGGACACGCCCGGATAGCCGCTTATGCGGCCGTGGTGAAGTTGCCTCTAAAGAGGTAAGAAGTGGTGCGATTCATTGCACCACCATCGTGGCACCCCCGTGTAACACGGAGGCTCCCCCCGAGGGAGTTGCACACTCCCGAAACTTCCAAAAACCCCGAAAAACTGGGACTCTGCAAGGCTGAACTCCATTCCGACACGCCCTCGACCCCCCGAGAGCGGGCTATCACCTTAGCCGTTCGCACATCAGCTCGGTGCGATCACTACGTGACAAAAGACCCTAAATAGGCGGATCTAAATGTGAAATTTATCTCTTGAACGCTGAGCGAATTCATCGAGTTGTGGGTCGGGGGTGCGTTCGCGAAGAAGCGAAGTGAGGGAGTGCAAAGTGGCCACCACAAAACCGGCGGCCTCACTCGCTCGATGACCGACGCGGGTGACGGGAGTCGACGGGGAGGTTGTTGCGGCGTCGCGTAAGCGAATGAGTAGCGGGGGAAAAATTTCGACGACCACGGCGTAGAGGACGAGGGAGCCCGAGGGATCCAGTGTGAACGCCTCGTTCAACAGATCGCTCACGCTCTGATTCGGTGGAGCGTCGAGTGGGTCGTGACCGGCCCGATGGGGACCGAGGTCACGGAACTGGGCTGCCCACTCGCCACACTCCCGCGCCACCACGTGCAGGGCAATCGTGACGCCGTCGTCATTGACTTCCCGACAGCGCTCACCAATGATCTGGTAGAGCGCCGTAAAGCAACTTTCGAGCTGTCGCGCGTGCAGTTCGCTGCTCGCAATATCAAACTCCCCCATCACGACCCCTCAAGCCCGCGATAGCGATTCGTGATGGGCATTCGACGGTCCTTCCCAAAGGCCTTGGATGTAATGCGCACGCCGGGAGGCGACTGACGACGTTTGTACTCCGCGGCATCCACCAGGGAGGTAATGCGGGCAACGAGTGCTGCGTCGTATCCAGCCGCCACGATCTGAGCCGCCGTCGCGTCGTGTTCCACGTACAAGGCCAAGATGGGGTCCAAGACGTCATAGGGCGGTAGCGATTGGTCGTCACGCTGGTCGGGACGCAGTTCGGCGGACGGGGCCTTGGTCAAAATCGACGGGGGAATTAGGTCATCACCCCCGGCGCGGCGGGCCTCCGCGTTCCGCCAGCGGCACAGGTCGTAGACCAGGGTTTTCGGGACGTCCTTGATGACGGCAAATCCGCCCACCGAATCTCCGTAGAGCGTGGAATAGCCGACCGCAATCTCCGACTTATTACCGGTGGTCAGAACCACAGCACCGGTGGCATTCGAGATGCCCATCATGATGACGCCACGAATCCGAGACTGCAGATTCTCATCCGTCAGACCCGAGGGTTCTCCCCCGAGAGCGAGCGCCAGTGACGACGAAAGCGCGACGTGAGCGACTTCGATGGGAATCTCTTCGAGTGTCACGCCAAGACGACGGGCGAGATCCGCGGCGTCGGATCGAGAGTGATCCGACGAGTAGCGGCTCGGAAGGGCAAACCCTCGTACGCAGTCCGGTCCGAGCGCGTCAGTAGCGATCGCGGCAACGAGCGCGGAGTCCACTCCACCCGAAATCGCGATAACCACTGAACGAAAGCCGTTCTTATGTATGTAGTCGCGAGTACCAACTACGAGAGCGTGATAGATCTCGGCCAGCGGGTCCAGAGGATCGGCAATCGCGTTCTGCTCGGTGGCGGTGTCAACGAGCAGAATCTGCTCTACGTGAGTCCCCGCCCGAGCGATGAGTTCGCCTCGCGGATTCAGGGCAAAGCTCTGGCCATCAAAGACCAGTTCGTCTTGACCACCCACCGTATTCACGGAGACGAAGAAGGCGTTCGTCTCTCGCGCCCGTTGCGCGGCCATCGCTTCGCGCTCGCTCTGGCGCCCCCGGGCGTACGGTGAAGCGTTCGCGACGACCACGACCTCCACGTCGCCCACGTGCGACAGCGGTCCGTCGCTCATCCAGGCGTCTTCGCAGACCACGATGGCGACGCGATCTGATCCCACGGTGACGACGGTGGGATCACCCATACCCGGTTGGAAGTATCGCTGCTCGTCAAAGACGTCGTAGTTCGGTAGAAGTCGTTTGACGGCGACATCCTCAATTCGCCCATCGCGGAGAACGGCCACGCAGTTGCCAAGGGCGGTTGATCGGGTGGGCGCAGCCACCTGCGACACTCGGCGAGCGTCACTCGGTGGCGCCACCACGACCTCCGCTCCAGCTTCCATCGGTGCGCCAACGAAGAAAGGGACATTCCCGACCTGAACCGCCATGTTGTTGAGATAGTCGCGAATATCCGCGATGAATCCGTCTTTTAAGAGAAGGTCTTCCGGGGGGTAGCCCGAGAGAGCCAGTTCCGGGCTGACCACGCAGTCGGCACTGTACACCGAGCCGTCATGGTCGTATCGTTCGAACCGCATCGCATTCATGCGCGGGGTGGCCAGTTTCTTCCGTGAAGACGAAGGTCCGGTTACCTTCTCCAGCCAGGAAGATATCGCCTGGATTGCACCGGA
>CAXBRG010000095.1:0-5341 GCA_963977995.1 uncultured bacterium
CAATCGCAGCTCCCTGCGCTTCGTACGCGAGGAGACCCGCGATGGCGGCAACGTCGGACGTCGCAAGAACACCGCGATACTCATCGACGAGATTCTGCATGGCGGGTGAGATCTCGGCGTGGGTGGCACCGTAAAAAGCGGCGAAAGACTCGAAGAGATCGAGGTGGCTCGGTTGCGCAACTTCGTCGCGAAGGTTCGCACTCACGGCACGTTGTGCGGGACCGTGAGGGAGACGACCAGCGAGCTCCGCCAGAAAAAGTGGTAGGTGTGCTTCGAAGTAGCGGTACTGCTCGGCGTAGTTCTGCAGTTCGCCATCGTGCAGTTGACCGGCCTCCCAGCGACGGTAGAACGGGTGATCGAGCAGACGGCGACCCTCGAGGGCCTGGTCCAATAGGGCTGTAACAGTGTTGGTCATGGTGGAAAAAGTAGTGGCACTTGACGCTGATTGTGCGGAGGTTATGATTTGGCACAGTTAATGCCAATACCTGCCAGGGGGATCACCATGGGGAACTACGCCCGTCTCGACTCACTTCGTAACGTTCGCTACGGCGAGTTCCTCTTTGTTCACAGCGGCGACGCCGGGTTTTACGCCGACGTCTGGAACACCATGGGATTTAACGACTGTCCGCCCGCCGAATTCGCTGCCGTGGACCTTGACGCCGAGACGAAGCGCCTCGGCGCATTAGCGGGATTTCGCAATGGCCCACGCTTTTGGACCTTCGACGCACTGGGTGCGGGGATGCGCGCCACGGCACCCGTTGAGACATTCGGCAGTTTGCAGATGTTTCTCGCCGCCACGGTGACATTCGGCGATACTCCTCCGACAGCCATGAAGTATGTCGAGCGTTACGTCGATCGCGATAACTACTGGGAGTTTGATGCCCATAAGCCGCGTTTCTACCTCGTCGCCCCCGACGGTGGACGTTACATCATGCAGGCCTACGCGCATTACGTCGACGCGACGCAGAGTTTTGACACGCTGCCCAAGCTGGGCGATGTATTAGAGATGCCGGAGGGATGGTCCTTCGAGGTCGATCTCGATCCTCGAGAGGCCCTTCGATTGGGAACCGGTCCCGAGAACGTGGCCGCGGTGTTGCAGGACGAGTTGGGTAACACCTATCAGCGCGTCACGCATATTGAAGAGATCAACTAGCGAGCACTCGGTCGATTGCGTCGATCGCGAGTTCGCGACGCCGTAAACGACTGACACCATCCAGTTCCACCCACGGGGTCGTTCGCTGGTCTAGTTCCTCACGGAATCGATTGGTCATCCACTCTCGCCACGATTCACCATCACGTATCTCATCGGCGTCAAAGTCCACGCCGTCGGGAGTGGTGAGAATGTAAAGAGCGCGAGGTTCGGCAAAGGCGTACGACCACACGTCGGGGGTGCTACGCCCCATGTAGCGCTCTTGCCAGAGGGCGGTGGCGAACGCGTCGGTATCGCACAGCACAATCCGACCGCTCACTGCCGCAGCGTGGTCTTCGAGAAAGTTCTGTTCGCGCGCAATGGCGACAAAGTCGTCGTCGCTCCATACCAGATCGTCCATGGTGGCATGTGGTCGTTGAGCTTGAGCCTCACGAAGTTTGCGAATGGTGTAGTCCCGGCCGTATTCCGGCACCCAGGTGGTCGTCGCAAAGTCCCCTCCACGACTTTGAAAGTGATCGCACAGATCGGACGTCAACGTGGTCGTTCCCGTTGATTCGGCACCAACGATGACGATGCGCTGGGTGGTCACTGGGCGCGCAGACTCGTGAAATAACACCAGGGTTTGGGTCCTGGGGCGTAGCGCTGGTAAGAGCTGACCACCGACCAGCCCGCTGATGACACCAGGGCGGCGGGGTCACGTGTTAGGTGACAGCCATCCGCAATTCGCTGTTCGAATCCGTCGAGTCGGTGTTGCCATCGAGCAACTGAGGCGTCCGGTGAGAGTCCGTGTTCGAGAATGCGTAACTCTCCTCCCGGCCGAATCACTCGTCGGAGTTCGTGGAGAGCTCGACGGGGGTCGGGAATGGTGCAGAGGGAGAATGTCACGACTCCCGCATCGAATGCACTGTCGGGCAGCGCGAGATCTTGTCCGTCGAGACCTCCGAACTCCACAGGGATACCCTGCGTGGCTATTCGTCGTTGCGCCCTTTCGCGCATGATCGGCGACGGTTCAACGGCGGTAATGCGTGTGACGTCACTCGGGTAGTGGGGGAGATTGCGCCCGGTACCGAAGCCAATCTCGATTACGTGGCCCGCGAGTCCTTCCACTGCCCGGGCTCGCCAGGCACCAAGAGCGGGTGGGGAGCAGACCATGTCAACGACACGTGGGGCGAGGTAGCGGCGGTAGAGACCCATGTTCTCTACCGTAGTGAATCCTCTTCGTTCAGTCGCCACGTGGCCCCCTCGGGGGTATCACTTACCTCGATACCGCTTGTTGAAAGTGCGTCACGGATCTGGTCGCTAATGCCGTAGAGGCCTTGCTGTCGAGCATCGCGACGAATGTGGAGAAGTGCTTCGACCAGGCTCTGCGGATTAATTCGCCCTGCTCCGCCCTGCTCCGCTTGACGCATGACGCGCTCCAAGGCGGCGGCGGCCGAAGGGCCTCCACGCAAAATCAGCTCAAAGTCATCAACGGCCTCGGGGCTCTCGTTGGGAGGTCGGCGGTGCTCGGCCACGGAGGGCATGGTCCGCAACGCGTTTAACGGTATGGCAACATCGCGTTCAAGCCGCCGTTGCTCGCCACCACTCCGCCAATAGGCGAAACCCTTCCCCTCCACGTGAATGGTGTCGGAATCGAGCGACAGCGTCACGGCCGTGTGCTCGTCGATCCCAAGAATGGCTTCACCGCTCGGCAACTGCGCCTCGAGTTTCGCCAACCGCGTCGCGCCGAGGTAACAGAACCGTGTGTCGTGATTGCCGCCTTCGGCGTTATCAAAGTGGGGAATGATCGAACACGAAAGTCCAAAGAGCGAGAGAACATCGAGTCCCTCCCGCCACGTTGGAGATTCCCCGACTTTATAGATTTCGTAAATCGGTGCCGTGTGTCGTCCGAGCGTTAGTGCGGCCGCTGAAGAGAAACAGACGAGTGTGCCCGCAGATAGACGCTCACGGAGTGTGTCACCGAGGCCAACGTCACGGAAAAGCCGCAGGGCGTACGTCGGTGAACCGGGCCCGGCGAAGATGACCGAGGCGTCGTGGAGGGCATTGAGAAACGCGGCCCGCGCTCGGGGGGACTCTTGGTTGTCGTCGGTCCAGCTCGCACGACGGAACTCCCACTGAAGCGACGTGGCGAAATACTGTTCGATCTTTTCACTGAGCTGGGGGACGTTTTCTTGAAACCCGAACGGTGTGTCGAGGTACACCCCTCGACGGGCGTCGAGCCCATCAAAGAGGTGGCGGTAGGTCTTTACCATCGGCGGCGCTAACTCGCCCGATCCCAAGATGACCAAGCGACGCTCCATACCTCGTAAGGCTAACGCCACGTTTTCTCACTACTTCGTTACATTGGCACTATGGCAAACCCGATCATTGTTCGAGCCCGGCGCGATGTGCGAGGTCCCGTTGGTGGGGCGATCGTGGTGTGGTCTGTGGTGTCGACGTGGAGCCTGTTTCTTCTTGTCGCCCATCGTGAATGGCACTCGGGTGCCGCTGCAACGGCCGTTTGGTCCACCGTTGCGCTCGGCGTGATTTTGGGAATTCAGCGGCGCACTGCGATGGCCTGGATTGCCCCGGCAGTGGCCTGGTCGCTCTCGTGGCTTCCACTCGGCATTGCCTGCATGTTCCGATTTGGGGTATGGCGAGGTCTACTAGCCGGTGCCGTTGTTGCGATAGGTGGCTGGATTGTGGTGAGCACCGCCCAGGCCGCTGTTCTCTTCGCTGTGTCGACTCTTGTACGGGTGCTACTTCGACCGTTTCGACGTCGTCATGACGTCGTGATTATCGACCCGGTGCACCGTCGGGACTGAGTGACTGCAAAAGGAACGTCAGTACGTTCCAGAAATCGGCCTCGGAGACTGTCAGCGCCGGATCGAGATCGCCGACCACGACACCGGCGTGAATACTGCGTGTCACCCACGCCAACGCCCCCGGCGAAATGTCATTCCGCACAGTTCCCGCCGCCTGAGCTTGACGGAAGAAACCCTCGACCGCTTCGTGGACTGAGTGCAGTGCGGTTCGCATTTCATCGGATCGCTCGTGTTCGCCAATCGAGGCGAGTGCCTGCAGACGTGTAGCGCGCCGCCGAGATTTTTCGACGGGATTACGGGCGAGGACGCTTTCGCCGAGCGCACTGAGTAGTGCGGGTAGAGAGTCAACGTGTTGTGAGAAGCGGTTGATGCTGCGCACAGTGTCGTGGCACATTGCGATGTAGTCATCGGCCAAGGCGGAGTAGATGATGTCTTCGCGATTTTTAAAGTGGCGATACAGATTGGGGATTGTGACGTTGAGCCGACCCGCAAGTTCTTTCAGTCGAAAGCCGGCCAGGCCCTGATCGTCAAGGAGATCGAGTGTCTGTGACACGATGACGTCGCGCGTCAGTGGCGCCCGTGCTTTCGTCATGACCTCTCCCATTGAACAGTGTTCGCTTATGGTGAGGTTACTACGACTAATTTTCAACGATTTTGGCGAGTCGTCGAAGATTTCCACGCCAGATGAGGAGGAAGATCGGCCGCGCGACTAACTCACCCAGTGGCCCCCCAAGCCAGAGTGGGAAACGTAGCCGCTCGGTCCAGGTAACGGTGGTGTCGTTCCCGTTTTCCGTCAGCCGGAAAGTTCCCTCACCCGTCACGAGCCCCTGGTGCCGCACTGACATGTGACTCTCGTTGACCCACTCGGTGATGGTCATGACATCGCGCAAGCGAATTGGTCCAACTTTTGTAAGGCACGTAAAGGTCGTCCCAACGCCCTCGCGCTGGTCGGAGTGAAATGTCAGTGATGCTGCGTCGGCCATCCAGTTCACGTGACGCTCTAAGACCCGTAGTTCGGCCCACGTCGTTTCCTTGGATGCACGAACGGTGTTCTGAATGGAAATTGGTTTCATGAGGTCAACCCCAGAGCCGCGGCGACCTCCGCCCACTCGTCGTAGAGGGGAGTGGTGAGATCGGCCCCGAGGAATTGAAGGCAGACGTGTGAAGCACCCGCGGCAAAGTGTTCGTCAAGCTTGTCAACCGCGAGAACGTCGTGACGCTCGCCACCTCCGCCGACGGCCTGCAATGGAAGCAGCACCCGTGGCAGATGGAAGTCTCGGGCTTTCATCACAACGTGTTCGGCGGCTTCGTCAGCCTGCGCATCGCGCTGTTCAGCGCCGGTGCCGGCGAGGTGCGCGCCCGCCGTCTCGACCAGATGAAAGAAACG
>CAXBRG010000096.1:0-5293 GCA_963977995.1 uncultured bacterium
AACGAGCGCGATCTTTGCTGGCGCATGAACGCTGAGGGGCCGGGGGTTGTGGCCGAAGAGTGTGCGCGGCTGGGATACAAATTAACTCATTTTTCCACCGAATATGTTTTTGGTCAGGCCGAGTACGAGGGGGGAGCTGTGGGGCCGTTTTCGGAAGAAGATCCCCCTGCACCGACGAGCTGGTATGGAAAAAGCAAACTCGAAGGGGAGACTCGTGTTTTACGAATCATGCCGGAGGCTCTAGTAGTTCGCACTACCATGGTGTTTTCCTGGGAGCCCAAGGGGCTCAACTTTTTGATGCAATACTTCCGGCAGCTCACAGAACTTGCAGAGGGACGCGAGCCAGCTCCGTTTCGCATCCCCGATGATCAGATTTCCACTCCCACCTACGCGCCTTTCCTGGTGGAGTCAGTTTGCCGTCTTCGTGAGCGCGGTTTTAGTGGCATTTTCAATCTGGTGGGGAATGATCAACTCTCTCGGCGTGAGTTAGTGGAGCGGGTGATTTCTGCCTTTGGATTCGATCGAGAGCGAAGTTTGAGAGGATTTAAGTTTTTAAAAACTGCCGAGCTCGGACAGGCCGCCCGGCGTCCGCTCACGGCCGGACTGACCATGCGGAAAGCGCATGCTCTAGGTGTCGATCTTGGGTCGCTGGAAGATGCGTTCGCCGACGTGCGACGTTTACTTTAAACGATAAAGTCGATCCACGCTCATCGGCAGCGTTTCAGAGAGGCGACGAATCAATCTCGAAGCCAGCCCCGCCGCCTTAAGCATGGCCGGCGATCCATCTTTAACCAGTACAGCGTTCGCCTTCTGCAGTGTTCGTCTCGCGAGATCCAGGCGTTCTTTCAGTTCGGGGCTGTCGCTAGCGAGTAAAACGGGCGTTCGAACTTTCCAGTTCAGCTGGGTGCGAACGCCAAAGTGATCGCTGAGGGGGCCAAATTTTCCATTGCCCTGAAGATTAATTTCCGATTGGTGCGCGGACAGCTCGATATCGGGGGAAGAGCGATAGAGAGTGAAGTCGATGACTCTGTTGCCGAAGGTCCAGGAAAGGTCATTGGCACGGCAGTAGGTGCAGCTCGCACCGTAGGAGCCGCCGTTGGCGTCGAGGTAACCGTCCCGCAGCAGGAGTACATTTCTCAGCAGTTCGATCTCGAGGCTCTTTGGTTCCGCATTGAGGTCGCCTGTCAGAACAAGCGGCAATAGGTTGGCTCGTGAGGATCGAAAGAGGGTGAAGTCGATGAGCTGTAGAATCTGCGCCACGCGCACGCTTCTGCTCGTTGGATGGGTGTGCAGATTGAGAAAAGTCACCGAGGGGGCATTGTCGAGCCGTACTTCGCCGACGGACGTTGCCAGCGAAGCGTGGGGTGATCGACGCAGTCTTCTCACCGGTGGTGCAGCTCCTGCAACGAGGCCACTCGCCAACCGTGTGCTTGGCTATCGGCGATGCCGCGGGCGGCGGCGAGTCCGGCCGCCATGGTGGTGAGGCACGGAACACCGTGTGCCATGCAGGCTGCTCGGATCTGGGCACCGTCCGCACGAGCACCGCGTCCCGACGGCGTGTTGACGACCAGCTGCACCTCCCCCGAACTCAAGAGCTCAACGGCATCGTGCGCCACGTCACGGAGACCCACCTTGGCCACCAGGGTGTCAACGTCGACGCCCTGAGAGCGAAGGAAGCCCGCCGTGCCCACGGTGGCGGCGAGGCGAAACCCGAGTTCGCGGAGTTGTCGAGCGAGCACGAGACCATTGTTCTTGTCACGATCGGCGAGCGAGAGAAATACCTGACCCGCCTGTGGGAGTCGGACTCCCGCGGCCATCTGAGCCTTCGCGAAGGCGATGCCGAAACTTTCGCCGATGCCCATCACTTCGCCGGTTGAGCGCATCTCCGGACCAAGCACCGTATCGACACCGGGGAATCGATTAAAGGGCAGGACCGCTTCCTCGACACTGACGTAAGAGGGCGTAGGAGTCGAACTGGGGAGGACGCCTTCGTCACGTAGATCGGCCAAAGTGGTTCCGACCATCACGCGGGCCGCCAGGGCCGCCAG
The DNA here is from genome assembly GCA_963977995.1 of uncultured bacterium. Lineage (GTDB taxonomy): Bacteria > Actinomycetota > Acidimicrobiia > Acidimicrobiales > RAAP-2 > RAAP-2. The sequence continues at coordinate 2,049 of CAXBRG010000096.1, forward strand.
AGGAACCCCTGTCGCCTTGGCGACGAAGGGTACGGTACGCGAGGCGCGGGGATTGGCTTCGAGGACGTAGAGCTCCTCACCCTTGACCGCAAACTGCACATTCAAAAGACCCACTACCGAGAGGCGATCGGCCAACTTCGTGGCCGCCTCGTGAATAGCCATCTGCAGTTCGTGTGACAGACCCTGAGGGGGTAAGGCACACGCCGAATCGCCCGAGTGGACTCCCGCTTCTTCCACGTGCTCCATGACGCCGGCAATGTACGTGTCACCGAGGCGGTCGCGGAGTGCATCAACATCCACTTCGACGGCGTCTTCCAAGAAGCGGTCGATCAGCACCGGACGTTCCGCGGAGACGCCGCCTTCTCGCGCGAGCGATCCATGCTCTGACAGCAATCCCGTCATGACACGTTTCAGGGAGTCGTCATCATAGACAATCTCCATCGCGCGGCCGCCCAAAACATAACTCGGACGAACGAGAACTGGATACCCCACGTGTTTGGCAACTTCACGGGCGCCTTCCAAGGTCGTCGCGGTGTCGCCCGGCGGCTGAGCAATACCGAGCTCTCGACAGATTTTTGACCACTGATTGCGATCTTCGGCGGCGTCAATCGACGCGACGGGTGTCCCGAGTATCAGATCGGAGGGAATCCCGGCGGCAAGTTTCAAGGGCGTCTGCCCCCCGAGGGAGACGATGACGCCGCGAACGGTTGCGCCATCGGTGCACGCCGCCTGCTCCGCCACAATGATGTTCTCGAGATCTTCGGAGGTGAGAGGCTCAAAATAGAGACGATCCGAGGTGGTGTAGTCAGTCGAGACAGTCTCGGGATTGCAGTTCACCATGACCGTTTCGAAACCCTGTTCTCGCAACGCCAGCGATGCGTGCACGCAGCAGTAGTCGAATTCGATCCCCTGCCCGATCCGGTTGGGGCCGGAGCCAAGAATGATGACACGGTCGCGGGGAGATGACCGCACTTCTGATTCATCCTCCCAGGTGCTGTAGTGATAGGGCGTCGACGCCTCAAACTCCGCCGCACAGGTATCGACCGTCTTAAAGGTGGGAAGTACGTTCGCGCGGATTCGTTTCTCCGTCACGTCACTCGGCGTTCGAGACTGCAACGAAGCGATAAAACTGTCAGAGAAGCCCATCTGTTTGACGTAGCGCCACTGCGCCACCGACCAGTCATCACACGGGGTCCCTCGAACAAAGCTCTCGGTCGCCACGATGGCGCCGAGCTGATCAATGAACCACGGGTCAATCCCCGTCGCTTCGACAATTCGATCGTGACTGACACCGGCAACGAGGAGGGCGTGAAGGACAAAGAGTCGATCGGGTGCGCCGACAGCGGCTCGTTCGAGTAGCCCCGCGATGCTCGCGTCGTCTCCTTGACGGCCCAGCGAAACATAGGGGTGGCTCCCACCGAACCCCTCCCAGTTCTGCTCGAGCGAACGGAGCGCCTTCTGTAGAGATTCGGCAAACGTGCGACCAATGGCCATCACTTCGCCCACCGACTGCATTCGCGTGCCGAGTATCGGCGTTGATCCGGGCAACTTCTCGAAAGCCCAACGGGGAATCTTGGTGACGACGTAGTCGATTACCGGTTCGAAGGAGGCGGGGGTCGCCCTCGTGATGTCATTCGTAATTTCGTCCAAGGTGTACCCCACCGCGAGGCGTGCGGCAATCTTGGCGATGGGGAAACCCGTGGCCTTACTCGCCAGTGCGCTGGAGCGACTGACGCGTGGGTTCATTTCAATGACGAGGCGCTCACCCGTCGCCGGGTTGACTGCGAATTGGACATTCGAGCCGCCCGTCTCCACGCCGACGCGGCGGAGAACTGCGAAGGCGTCGTCGCGCATCTCTTGGTACTCCACGTCACTCAGAGTCTGCGCGGGTGCAACGGTGATCGAGTCGCCCGTGTGGACACCCATGGGGTCAAAGTTCTCAATTGAGCAGACAATGACACAGTTGTCGGCGCGGTCTCGCATGACCTCGAGTTCGTACTCTTTCCAGCCGGCGATAGAACGCTCGACCAAGATCTCCCCGACCGGTGAAGCCGCAATGCCCTCGCCCGCGAGGCGCACCAGGGCCTCGACGTCGTGCGCAATGCCAGTGCCGGCACCACCGAGGATGTAACTCGGTCGAATGATGATCGGGTACCCGATGTCGCTGGCGATCGTGACGGCCTCTTGTACCGAATGGGCAAAGCCGGATGCCGGTACGCCGAGTCCGATATCGGCCATCGCTGCTTTGAACTGCTCTCGATCTTCGGCGGTCGCAATGGCGTGTGGTCGAGCGCCAATCACCTCGACACCCATCTCGTCCAACACGCCACGCCGCACCAACTCCATAGTGAGGTTTAACGCCGTCTGTCCTCCGAGCGTTGGCAGGAGCGCGTCCGGTTGCTCCTTCTTCAAAATGTCGACGATGACGTCGGGATCGAGTGGCTCAATGTACGTCACGTCCGCCGTGCCGGGGTCCGTCATGATGGTGGCGGGATTGGAGTTCACCAAGATGACGCGGTAGCCCTCCTCGCGCAGCACTTGACACGCTTGCGTTCCCGAATAGTCGAACTCACAGGCCTGGCCGATAACGATGGGGCCCGAACCAATCACCAAAATCGACTTCAGATCGTTACGACGTGGCATTAGTTCGCCTCCAAGCGACCCGTGCGGAGCAAGGAGTCAAAGCGGTCAAAGAGATAGCGGGCGTCGTGCGGACCGGGGCCAGCTTCGGGGTGATACTGCACCGAGAAGCAACGTTCCGCAGCTGACGCAATCCCCTCAATGACACCGTCATTCAGGTTCACGTGAGAGACCACCGCGCGGGTCAGCGAATCTGCCGACACCGCATAGTTGTGGTTCTGCGCCGTAATCTCCACGCGACCGCTCGCGAGATCGTGCACCGGGTGATTTGAGCCGTGGTGGCCGAATGGGAGCTTGTAGGTCGAACCGCCCAGCGCGGTGGCCAGTAGCTGATGTCCTAGACAGATTCCAAAGATCGGTACCTCGCCCACCAACTTTTCGATAACCGCTACCTGGGCCGACAAGGCGGCGGGATCACCGGGACCATTCGACAAGAAGAGTCCGTCGGGCGACAAGCTTCGGACGTCGTCCGCTGACGTGCCCGCCGGCACCACCGTGAGTGAAAAACGTTCGGCGAGTTGGCGCACCATCGTGGATTTAATCCCGTAATCAAACGCGACGACATGGAGATCGCCTTCACCACGTCGATATAACGACGGCGTCGT
>CAXBRG010000097.1:0-5160 GCA_963977995.1 uncultured bacterium
ACTACAACCCGCCAACGGCTACCGGACTTCACATCGCCCTCGTCGGTAAGGGCGTGACGTTCGACTCCGGCGGACTCTCGCTGAAGACCGCGGAGGGCATGATGACGATGAAGACCGATATGTCGGGCGCAGCCATCGTGATGTCGGCCCTCGCAACGGCCTCTGAGCTTGGGCTCCCAATTCGCGTGACGGCAATCGCACCCTTGACGGAGAATATGACCGGCGACAAGGCGATGCGCCCGGGCGATATTTTGACGATTCGCAATGGGACGACGGTTGAAGTACTCAATACCGACGCAGAGGGTCGACTGATTTTGGCCGACGCGCTGAGTCTGGCCGTTGAAAAGAATCCGGATCTCATCATCGACGTTGCCACGTTGACCGGCGCGCAAGCCGTTGCTCTTGGGGATGAGATTGGCGGAATGTACGCCACCAGTGATGAGTTGGCCCGAGACTTCTCGACGGCGTCGGACGACGCCGGGGAAGCGATGTGGCGTCTACCACTCTTTGATGGGTACGAGTCGCACATCGATTCCGATGTTGCTGATATCAAGAACATCGGTAAGGCGGGTCGGGCCGGATCGATTTCTGCAGCGTTGTTCTTGCGCCGCTTCACGGGCGGTAAGCCGTGGATTCACCTCGATATCGCCGGGCCCGGTCGTAGCGATGCCGTGCGAGGGTATTACGGCCGCGGTGCCACCGCGTTTGGTGCGCGATCAATCGTGCAGTACTTAGTGAACCTCACGCGGTAACCAGGCCACGCGGTCAGATCGCAGCGGTACCGTTCGGTTGAGAGATCGGGAAGGTTGGTCGTTGCCATCGGGTCGACCGATGAGCACCGAGCCAAAGAGATGCCACGACGGTGTCAGTTGCGCGAGTTCCCGCACTGCCTCGTCGTAACGAAAGTTGCCCCAAAAGCAGGCTGACCAGCGATCGTTTTCGATGAGAAGTAGTAACTGCATGACGACCTGGGCGGCGTCAGTGTGCCAATAGGGAATCGACCACGCCCCTTGATCTCCGAGTCCGCTGCTGACTTTGTCATCTTCCGAGTAGCGCTCGGCGTAGATTTCAGGCGAACTGCAGGCCAGCACCACGGCCCCCGCGCGCATCAGCCCGGGCGCGCGCGGGGCGGTCTCTCGCCACTGGGCGTCCGTGGCTGCGTGGAAGTATTTGGACACGTAGTCCCCATCGAGAACGACGAGTCGGACCCCCGCTGAATTGCCCGCCGTAGGGGCAGATAAGGCCGTTTCTGTCCATCGGGCGAGGAGGTCGCGGGGTGGCGCAGATCCGTCAAATGACCGAACCATTCTTCGTCGCAGGATGAGTTCGGGGAGGTCCATGGCCTAAGGCTAGGACCGAGTCGTGAATCCTGACCAAATTGGTAAGATTTAGGTCCCAAAGGAGACACCATGGCTACCCCTCGAGATTTACTGAATGCGGCGAAGTCTGAGATTCGCGAAGTGGAGGCGAGTGAAGTAGCGCAACAACTGTCCCACTTCACGGTGCTGGATGTGCGCGAACCTGACGAGTACGAACAGGGTGCGGTGCCGAATGCGGTCCACGTTCCGCGTGGACAATTGGAGTTCGCCATCGAGGGACGTCTCCCTGACAAGACACAACCGATAGCGGTGTACTGCGCCGGTGGTGTTCGCTCCGCATTCGCCACCAAGACTTTGCAAGATTTGGGCTACACCGACGTGGTGTCGGTGATCGGTGGCTTCAATAAGTGGAAAGACGACGGCTACCCCTGGTCGACTCCCCGCACCCTCAACGCCGACCAGCGCAACCGGTACCACCGACACCTTCTCCTACCCGAAGTGGGGGAGAAGGGGCAGCTCCGTCTGATGGACTCCAAGGTTTTGATGCTGGGTGCCGGTGGGTTGGGTTCGCCCGCGGCTCTTTATCTTGCAGCTGCGGGGGTCGGAACCATTGGTGTGATCGACATGGATGTTGTCGACGCATCAAACCTCCAACGGCAAGTTCTCCACAACATTGACCGTGTTGGGATGCGCAAGGTTGATTCAGCCAAAGCGACCCTGATGGGCCTCAACCCCGACTTACACGTCGTGACGTACGACACTCGCCTCGGCGCCGACAACATTCTCGACATTATCGATGGCTATGACGTCATCGTGGATGGAACGGATAACTTCCCGACTCGATACCTCGTCAATGATGCGGCCCTTTTGAAGAAAATCCCCGTGGTGCACGGCTCGATTTTCCGCTTTGAGGGTCAAGCCACCATCTTTCAGCCATATGTCGGCCCGTGCTATCGCTGCATGATTCCAGAGCCGCCGCCGGCCGAATTAGCTCCCAGTTGCGCCGAGGCCGGCGTTCTGGGCGTCCTGCCAGGCATCATCGGATCGATTCAAGCGCTCGAAGCGCTCAAGCTGCTACTCGGACTCGGCGATCCTCTGGTGGGGCGTCTCTTGAGTTACGACGCCATGGATCAATCGTTCCGGACGTTTAAGGTGCGCCGTGATCCCGCGTGCCCCGCATGTTCCGACAGTGCGGGACCGATTGTGATCGCCGAATACGACGAACTGTGCATGCCGCACCCGATTGGTGCGTCCTAGCTCTTCACGACCAACGTTTTTGCCGCTTTGTCGTGAATTGACTGGCGGCGCTTGTCGAACAGCGGGTACAAGTAGTCGATGATGACGAAGAGTCCCACGATGGCTCCGATACCGCCGGCGGTTGCGTAATTGTCCAGCGCATTGGAGTTCGGTGACTTCGCGAAGACCTGCTGGATGAAGGTGGGAACCGTCAAAACCAGCGCGCGCACGACTGCTGAACTTGAGTCGATGGCACCCCCGAGAATCGAAACGACTTTCGTGTTCGTGACCCGGTTCCCAATCGTTGCCCCGAATCGCATCCACATGAAGTAGAGATACGCAAACTCCACGAAGGCTGCGACGTATCGCGGGAGGAACACCGCAAGAAGAGTGCTCGGAACTAAAAGGATGAGTGAATCAATAATCGTTGCCCCCACGCGCGCCCACCACCCGGATAGCACCAACTGTGTTTGTGGATCCACCGCAGGGGTCGAGGTCGCACTCGGCGAAGTGACGGGGTTGCCGTGGATTGAAGCGCCACACGACGGGCAAAATGCCGCACCTTCCGCTGGCGTGCCACATTGAGGACAGAACATAACGACTCCTTAGTTGCTACGTGAATGGTAGAGGTCGAGGTAGGCAGCAACGGCGATACCCACCCCATGTTCGGACTCTTCGGGAACTGTCATGAACTCGCGGATTTGACGGTAGTCCTCACCACGATGGGCCCAGAGTCGAATCAGCGCGGCGACATGATGAACAGTGGCCATGCGGGCGGTGACATGCTCGACGTCAATCATGCTCACTATGGGCACGCGGTAGTGGGCGGCCTCGAGAACCGCGAGGGGCTGGCCCTCCCAGCGTGACGGCAGGACGAAGTAGTCCGTGGCCGCGATCCACCCTGCCGCATTGGGTTCGTAGTCGCGGATGATGACTGCCTGAGAGAGACCCAGTGCATCGCGTTGGCGCACGATCTCGTCCCGCAGGGGTCCGTCTCCGCAGCACACGATCTTGACCCGAGGATTGTCGATTTGCGCGAAAATCTCTAACAGTAAGTCATGACCCTTTTGGCGAGAAAAGCGCGCGGGCCAGAGCGCGACAAAATCCTCATCGTCCACGCCGAAGTACTCGTTGAACTGATGTCGCGATTTGGGGGAAGCGGACGGTTCAATGGCGTTATTGATGATGGTCGACGGCACATTCCATTTCAACAATTCGATGTGGGGTGCGGTGCCACACGCCACGACGGAAAGATTCAAGTGATGCAGCAATTTCATGAGGCGCCGGTTCACATTTTCCGGATCGATGCCGTGGCACGTGATGATTCGGCCCCGCCGTGGAAAGAGAGCGAGCACGAGCGCGAGGCGAAGTCCGTGTGCGTGAAGTACCGAAGCTCGGTGTTGGCGACAGATCAACCAAAGGCGTAACGCAAACAACGGGAGTGTCCGCGCTCTAAATACTGGTAGGGCAATCTCCGCCACGCCGTTGCGAACCATGGACTGACCGCCACCAATCGCGAGGCAGATGTCAACACCAGACGCCATCAGCCCGTGGGCGAGAAGCCGTGCCTGTGCCTGCATGCCACCCGATCCGTCATTCGGGAGCACCATTACGACCCGTGGGCTGCCGGTATTCACCCCGCCATCGTGCCACGCCGAGATTGGAGCCCCACGCAACCCCTAACCTTGGACGCTGTGAGCAGCCCTAACGAACGTACAACGGACTCAGGTATCGAGATCAAGGCCGTGTACGGCCCGAACGATCTCGGGAACTTCTCGTACGACGACTCGCTCGGAGAACCCGGCGAATTCCCGTACACCCGTGGTGTGCATCCGACGATGTACCGCGGCCGCCTGTGGACGATGCGCCAATACGCCGGCTTCGGCACGGCCGAAGCGACGAATGAGCGATTCAAATTCCTCCTCGGAGCGGGGCAGACCGGCCTGTCGTGCGCCTTCGACCTCCCGACCCAGATGGGTTACGACTCCGACCACGCTCGCGCCGAGGGAGAAGTGGGGAAAGTCGGAGTGGCTATCTCATCGCTCGAAGACATGCGCCTGTTATTGCGGGACCTGCCTCTCAACGAGGTCACGACGTCAATGACGATTAATGCCACGGCGTCGACGTTGCTCTTGCTGTATCAGCTCGTCGCTGAAGAGCAGGGTGTGCCCGGCAGTGCTCTGCGGGGCACCATTCAGAACGACATTTTGAAGGAGTACGTTGCTCGCGGAACGTACATCTATCCACCTCGACCATCGATGCGCTTGATCGTCGATACCTTTGCCTACTGCGCAAAGGAGATTCCGAATTGGAACACCATCTCGATTTCGGGTTACCACATCCGCGAAGCGGGGTCCACGGCGGCGCAGGAAGTCGCCTTCACACTGGCCAATGGCATCGCCTACGTCGAGGCCGCATTGGCCGCCGGTCTCGCGCTGGATGATTTCGCACCCCGCCTCTCATTCTTCTTTAACGCCCATAACAACTTCTTTGAGGAGATCGCCAAATTTCGAGCCGCTCGTCGCCTTTGGGCACGCATCATGACGGACCGTTTTGGTGCGCGCGATCCGAAGAGTGCAATGTTGCGGTTTCATACGCAAACGGG
>CAXBRG010000098.1:0-5117 GCA_963977995.1 uncultured bacterium
TTTTTTTTTTAATGATACGGCGACCACCGAGATCTACACTCTTTCCCTACACGACGCTCTTCCGATCTCGCTGACGCCGCCGCACTCCGCGTGCGTCGCCCCGTTGTTGATGCGGCGTTTGTGGCCGACGTGGCAGAGCGCGAGGCCATCACTCATCACGACACCGCGGCGTTCGTCGATACCGTGCAGAAGAGAATCGGTATGCCCGAGGGCGCGTGGATCCACTACGGCCTCACGTCATCGGACGTTGTTGATACCGCGTTGTGCAAAGTGATCACCGATGCCATGGACATCATCATTCGTGACATCACCGACCTCCGAGACGCCCTGACGGCTCGCGCCATCGAAACGATCGATCTGCCGATCGCCGGTCGGACGCACGGTATGCACGCCGAGCCCACCACGTATGGCGCCAAGTTCGCGCTCTTCGCCCTCCAGGCGCAGCGTGACCTCGAACGCGCTCAACGTGCCCGCCACGAAATTGCGGTTGGCAAACTCTCGGGCGCGGTCGGAACGTACTCGAACATCTCGCCTTCGGTGGAAGAGTACGTCTGTGCGAAGTTAGGTCTACGTCCCGTCCCCGCCACGCAGGTGGTTGCGAGAGATCGCCACGCCGAAGTGCTGTACGCGCTCGCGGCGACGGGAACCACCATTGAACAGATTGCCCTCGAAATTCGCCACCTGGCCCGCACGGAGGTCGGCGAAGCGGAGGAGTTCTTTAGTGCCGGCCAAAAAGGCTCGTCGGCGATGCCGCATAAGCGCAACCCCGTGCTCTCGGAGCGGATGTGTGGTCTCGCGCGCGTCGTCCGCGGCTATCTGTTGTCGGGAATGGAGGACGTGGCCTTATGGCACGAACGCGACATCTCCCACTCGTCCGTCGAGCGGGTCGTCGTGCCCGACGCCTTTGCTCTCGCGGGCTACATGTTGCGGACCACTACACGACTCGTCAGCCAGTTGGTGCTTCATCCCGAGCGGGCGCGCGAGAACCTCGAAGTCCACTCCCTCGGGTTGGTGTTTTCGCAGTCGGTACTTCTTTCGCTCGTTGAAGCGGGGATGCCGCGCGACGATGCGTACCGCATCGTGCAGAATGCTGCGCAGGTTGCTCTCAGCACCCGGACGCCCTTCCGTCAGGTTGTTGAAAATGACCCCGCCATCACGCTGTCGCCCGCCGAGTTGGATCGAGTCTTTGATATCACGCGCATGCTGACTCATCAGCATCGCTACCTGGACGCGCTGACGTGGGTTACTCGGTAACAATGCTGGGCCTGCGCCATCTCTACAGTGGCAAAGTTCGCGATCTGTACGAGGTGGACGAACATCACATGCTGATGGTGGCGTCCGATCGCCTGAGCGCTTTCGATGTCGTCATGAATGAGACCATTCCCCACAAAGGTCGAGTGTTGACGGCGCTGACGGACTACTGGTTGACGTTGCTACCCGATGTTCCGCGGGCTCTCATCAGCTGTGACCCCACGGTGATTGCGACGTACGTGCCAGGATTTCTGGCAGCCGACGAATGGCACGGTCGCACCATGTTGGTCCGGCGAGCGGAGATGCTGCCACTGGAGTGCATCGTGCGCGCTCGACTCGCGGGCCAAGCGTTCGACGAGTATCAGGTTTCCGGGACGGTACACGGCATGAGTGCGCCCGCAGGTCTTTCGCTGACCGACCCCTTCCCCGCACCGTGGTTTACGCCGTCGACGAAGGCCGACACCGGCCACGATGTGAATATCAGTCGTGATGCGGCCGTGACTCTCGTCGGTGCCGACACGGTCACTGAGATTGAGGCGTTCTGCTGCGAGCTCTTTGAACGCGCTGCGGCCGCCATGAGTGCCGTGGGTCTCGTCCTTGCCGATACCAAGTTCGAAGTCGGGTTTGTCGACGGGCGTCTCGTGGTGTGCGATGAAGTCATGACACCCGACAGTTCGCGCATTTGGCCGCTCGACGAGGTCGTCTCGGGTCAGACGCCCCCGTCGTTTGACAAGCAGCCCTTCCGTGACTGGCTGGCCTCTCAGGCGTGGGACCGCACCCCGCCACCTCCGCCGGTGCCTGACGAAGTCGTGCGTCTCACGTCGGATCGGTACGTCGCTGCCTACGAACGCGTTACCGGCCGTTCGCTCGATGCGTGGTTCGGTAGCTAGCGGGCTAACCGGTACGCTCACATCGTGACGTTCTCCATCTTCGTTGAAGTTTCGCTACGTCCCGGTATCGCCGACCCCGAAGGTGCGACCATCGAGCGCGCTCTGCCCGCGCTCGGTTTTGACGGTGTCAGTGGTGTGCGTTCGGGAAAGGCCTTTCGATTTGAGGTGTCGGCGGCCACGGCGGATGAGGCACAGGCGTTGGGTCAGTCAATTGCCGATCGACTTCTCTCGAATCCCGTTATTGAACAGTCCGTTGTTCGTGTTGAGGTCACCGCGTGACGCGAGTCGGCGTCGTCGTCTTTCCCGGATCGAACTGTGAGTACGACGCCGCGTCGGCAGTAGAGGCCGTCGGTGCTCGTGCCGAGATGGTGTGGCACACCGAAACGAACCTGGCTCACTATGACGCCATCATCTTGCCCGGGGGCTTCGCCCACGGTGACTATCTACGTCCCGGCGCGCTCGCGCGATTCTCGCCGGTGATGGAAGCGGTGCAAGAGTTCGCCAGGAGCGGTGGCCCCGTACTCGGAATTTGCAATGGATTTCAGGTTCTGACGGAAGCGGGACTGCTCCCGGGGGCTCTTCAGAAAAATCGGGGACTGACGTTTCTCTGCCAGCCATCGAGACTGCGCGTGGTGTCGTCAGCGTCCGTGCTGACCCGACAGGCGCATGTCGGTCAAGAGCTATCAATACCGATTAATCACTTTTCTGGTTCGTATACGTGTGACGACGCGACGTATCAGTCCATGGTGGAGAACGACCAAATTGTGTTGCGGTACGTGGAAAATCCCAATGGCTCACGCGATGACATCGCGGGCGTGAGCAATGTGGAGAAAAACGTCGTGGGCTTGATGCCGCACCCCGAGCGTTCAATGTCGGAGCTCGTCGGTAGTGCCGACGGCGTCGTACTCCTCTCAGGATTTGTGGCGGGCGAGTTCGCTCGCCGCTAACCCCGTGTTCGCGGAATACCGGCCTTCTTTAGTACTTCAGCCGATACGCCCATGGCGCGGAAAGAACCGTAGGTAATGCCATTTCGTGTGGCGTACGATTTCGCGACCTTGACGAAGCCCTTTTCCAATGCGGACATATCAACCCGTGCCGATAGCCGCTCTTTTTCGGACTGTAGATCAGATCGTTTTTGGATGAGTTCGAGGCGTTTCAGCGGCGGCGCATCGTCAATTTCTTGATCGATACGGTGAATCTGCGCGGCAATTGACTGGGGAGTGCGCTTCCGTCCCCGTTTGCCTTTGCCGGCAACGACTGCCTCGAGATAACGAGACACGGCCCGAGATTCGGTGCGCCCCTGGGCCAGTTTGGCCTTGTGGTCGTCGGACATTGGCCGCTTTTTTGTACTTTTCTTTACGTTGGTTGCCATCATCATCTTTCAACAACTGTCGGTGGACTTCCTATGTTAGACAAACGAGACAGATTTTTCATTTCATCTCATTGAACAACGTTCGGTCGTGTAGAACTGCGGTTTAGTTGTGCGATTGCGGGCGTGTGATGTGTTCTCAGGGAATCGATTCCTGAACGTCCCACCGATGGTCCGTCGGGGTGATGCGTGACACCAACATCACACGATGGGTGTCGCCGGCAAGACCGCTACCTGATGATCGGCTGTCGAGGAGCACACTCGTTGCGCTGAACCCATGACGATGGCACTTTGCACTCGTCCTGGTCAGTCGGTACGACGTATCGCTGCCGCATGGTTGGAGGGTAGTTTGACACTGTGGCAAACGACAATGGTCCACTGCATCGAGCACTTGGACTTACCGATACCGAGCTGGATGACATCCGAGGTGTTCTGGGCCGTGAACCCAATCCTCTCGAACTCGCCCTGTTCGGAGTGATGTGGAGCGAGCACTGCTCGTATAAGTCGTCCCGGATTCACCTACGTCGTCTGCCGACCGAGGGTGACCGAGTACTTGTGGGCCCCGGGGAAAACGCGGGAGTCATCGATGCCGGCGACGGGATCGCCGTTGCCATTCGTATCGAAAGTCACAATCACCCGTCGGCAATCGAGCCCTACCAAGGCGCCGCCACCGGCGTCGGGGGCATTCTCCGTGACGTATTCACAATGGGTGCCCGACCACTCGCCGTGATGGACCCTCTCTTCTTCGGACCACTGAGCGATGCTCGTTCGCGCTGGCTCGTTGAGGGAGTGGTGGCGGGTATCTCGGGCTACGGCAATTCGGTGGGGGTGCCGACGATCGGGGGCGAGTTGACCTTTGATGAGTGTTACACCACGAATCCGCTAGTAAACGTTCTCTGTGCCGGGGCGCTCCCCGTTGATCGTCTCGTCTTGGGCCGGGCCTCGGGCGTGGGCAACTTGGCCGTCTTGTTGGGTTCGACGACCGGGCGGGACGGCATCGGCGGCGTCTCAGTTTTGGCATCGGCCGGTTTTGCGGGCGACGACGGTGCGGCATCACTCGACGATGCCAAACGACCGAGCGTGCAGGTGGGCGATCCCTACGAAGAGAAGCGTCTGATTGAAGCGTGCCTGGCACTGCTCGATCACGGCTACGTCGTGGGAATTCAAGATCTCGGCGGAGCGGGACTCGTGTGCGCGACCAGTGAAACAGCGGCTCGAGGTGGTGTGGGGATGGACGTTGACGTCACCGCGGTGCCCCAACGTGAGCCCAACATGCAACCCTTCGAAATCATGACGAGTGAGTCGCAAGAACGAATGTTGGCGATTATTGAACCTTCATCGTGGGATGCGGTCAAGGCCCTCTGTGACAAGTGGGAGGTCCGGGCCACCGTCGTTGGTCGTGTCACAGAACCCGTCGTGACACCCTCGGGTGAGTCTGTCGGAATGCTTCGTGTACGCCAGGGTTTTGATGGTGAGGTACTCGCCGAAGTACCAGCGTCAGCCTTGGCAGATGACGCCCCGCTCTACGACCGACCCCGGCAGCGGCCCGCGGACTTTGACGTCATTGCGGCGGACGATCCAACGCCGCGCGTTCCAGAGAACATCTC
>CAXBRG010000099.1:0-5098 GCA_963977995.1 uncultured bacterium
CAGCGTTACGGCCGCAACGGCAGCTTCTGGCAGACCTACGTGGGAACGCCTTCGCCACTGGTGTCAGCGGAAGTTTGGAACGAGCCGTGGTGCAAGAACTTCTTGAAGTCGACGGATCCTGTCGAGTACGCGAATCTGGTCCGTGCAACCGCCACGGCGATTCGCACCGTCGACCCAACAGTGAAGATTTTGGCCTCGAGTGACTGGTACCCCATGACTGGCACGAACAAGATTTGGCTGCCAGCATTCTTGGCCGCCATGCCGGACTACGCCAAGTACGTTGACATTGCAAACGTGCACCTCTACTTCCAGAACTTCTCGATCCCGAAGGGCACTGACGCCTACTCCAAACTTCCGTCAGTCCGTAATGCGCTCACCAAGGCCGGACTGGTAGAGCCCATTTGGATTACGGAATCGGGTGTGAACGCCCGAATGGTCGACCAGTACGAATTGGGTCAGAACACGGCTGAGATCTCGAGCGCGGCCTACGCCATGCAGGCCGATGCGTACGTATCGATTCTGAACTCAATCAACTCGATGGCGACGCAACTCAACATCGAGCGCTACTACGCCTTCCTCTACCAGAGGACGCCAGCGACCGGAACGTCGTCCAACGATGGCTTCTCGTTGGCGGACAAGAACTTGCAGCCCACGGTCGCCGCCAAGGCCATCTTTGATTGGGTCGCTACGCACCCCGCTAGGTAAGAAGTGATCTTGCAAAGCCGCAGCCCCGTGACCGGGCTGCGGCTTTGCTCTTTGATGGCAACGAACTCGGCGCATGCGAGGTTCCGACTTTCCTACTTTGCGATTTGGACGTGACGGAAAGTCAGATTGATGCGTGGTTCTTCTATACGGAGCTGTTTGGGGATGGTATGGAGCCACGCGCTCTGTGAGTCGCCGCTCATCACGAGGAGTGACCCAGCCGTCAATGCGAGCGACCACCGTGATCGCCCGTCGCGGCGCTTGAACCGCATCGTTCGTGACGCTCCGAGTGAAACTGATGCAATTACCGGCTGTTCCCCGAGTTCCACTTCGTCATCGGCGTGCCAACCGTTGGAATCGCGCCCGTTTCGATAGAGGTTGACGAGGACGGCATTGAACGGGGCGTGGGTGAGATCCTCAATGCGCTGGCGGACGAGTTGCAATGCGTCGGGCCACGGATGTGGTGTCAGGGTGATGCGTGAGTAGGAGTACTTGGCGCCGGGATCGCCAAAGAGGGCCGTGCGTCGAGGGACGGGGTGGGTGCGCCCAAAGATCGTGATGACGTCGTCACGCCACGGCGCAGAGTTCTGGAGGGATGTCATCAGAGCGTCGTGTTCATCTCGACCAATGAAATTGGGGTAGTACACGTGGTCTGGTGCGAGGTCGCCCACACCGACACAGTAGGTGTCGCAACCTAGGCTGACGTCGCTACGAAGGGAGTCGCATGTCGACACTGTTTGATGAAGTGACATTTGCTCACGGTTCCTCGATGAGAAACCGTTTCATGCTGGCCCCACTGACCAATCAACAGAGCCACGCCGACGGCACACTCAGCGATGATGAGTACCGTTGGTTGACGATGCGGGCCCAGGGCGGCTTCGGCCTGACCATGACCTGCGCGTCGCACGTTGACGCCCGGGGACAGGGGTTTCGAGGACAGCTGGGTTGCTTTGGTGACGAACACGTCCCTGGTCTTCAGCGCCTCGCGGAGGGGCTCAACGCTGCCGGGACGTTGTCGGTTGTCCAACTGCACCACGCGGGCCGCCGGAGTCCGAGCGAGCTCATCGGATCGGCACCCGTCGCACCGTTCGATGATGAGGCAACGGGTGCGACCGCGTTCACGACTGACGATATTGCGAGTCTCATTGAGTCGTTTATTGCGGCCGCCATCCGTGCCGAGACAGCCGGCTTCGGGGGAGTGGAAATTCACGGCGCCCACGACTACGTCATCTGTGAGTTCCTCAACGCCGAGAGCAACCAACGAACTGACGGATACGGCGGAACGCTCGAAAATCGTGCCCGTATCATCTTTGACATTGCGAAAGGCATTCGGGCGAGAACCAGTCCCCAGTTCCATCTCGCCCTCCGGCTCTCACCCGAAGGCTTTGGCATGCAGACGCGTGAAATTACTGAGGTGTATCAAATGGCCGTCGACAGTCGCTACTTCGACATGATCGACATGAGTCTGTGGAGTGTCTTTAAGGAAGCGAATGATCCCGACTTTGCGGGTCAGCGACTTATCGATATATTCGCCAACCTGCCACGGGGCGATGTCCGGTTGGCGGTTGCGGGACACCTCTACCGTGCAGAGGACATGCGGGCGTGCCTTGATGCCGGTGCGGACATTGTGGCATTGGGTCGAGCCGCGATTACTAACCACAACCTCCCCGAACTGGTCCGTCAGAATCCAGACTTTTCCATGCGGGAACTGCCAGTCTCGCGAGCAACCCTGCGTGACGAAGGTCTGGGAACGACGTTCGTGGAGTACATGAGCGGGTGGAAGGGCTTCGTCGAAGAGGAGTGAATCAGATTGGTAGGGCGATTGGCGAGAACCATGAGCGCCCCGCGAGTTCTAATCTGACTCATGTGACGTCTCCCGTACTTCGTTCCGCCGCAGAGTTTCTTTCGCAACTGGGATCGTCGGGGCCCCCCTTTTTGCTCGACGTGCGTGAGCCGGACGAGTTTGTCGACTGGGCCATTCCCGGTGCTCTCAACATTCCTCTCGGACAGCTCCCGGACCGCACGGACGAAATTCCCCGTGATCGTGATGTTGTGGTGATCTGCGCCAAAGGTGGGCGAGCGACGGCGGGTGCATCGATTCTGCTCGAAAAGGGTTTTGCGGCGTCCGTGCTGGACGGTGGCATGTCCTCTTGGGCGGTCACCTACGACTCGGTGTCGACATCAATGGCCGGCGCGACGGTGGTGCAAGTGCGCCGTCGTGGCAAGGGCTGTCTGTCCTACGTAGTCGCGGCGGGGGGGAGGTGCGCAGTCATCGATCCCTCCACCGATCTCAAACTTTATTTTGATATTGCCGAGCAGCTCGGCGTGAAGATTTCGTACATCTTCGACACCCACCTACACGCCGATCACATCAGTGGCGGACGACTTCTTCGGGAAGAAACGGGAGCAGATCTCATCTTGAATCCTTCCGATCCGTTTCACTACGACTACACCCCTCTCACGGACGGGATGTCCATTGAATTGGACGAAGGGGTCCATCTCCGCGTGGAGGCACTGCGGGCACCGGGTCACACGGAGGGTTCGACCATCTATCGATTGGCGGACGCCTGTATTTTTACGGGTGACACCTTGTTTCTCGAAAGTGTCGGACGCCCCGACCTGGCCGATCAGGCCGAACCGTTCGCTCGCGCGCTCTACCACACGTTGCACGAACGTGTCCTTCCCCTGCCGGACGACATCGTGGTACTGCCCGCTCACTGGGGTGACGCCGTGGAAGTTCGTCATGGTGAACTTGTCGCGAAGCCATTGGGCGAACTACGACCCGTGCTCCCGGCACTCGCCTTAGATGAAGAAGCGTTCGTTGCCTGGGCCGTGAAGTCAGTCAAGGACCGGCCACCGAACTACGTTGAGATAGTCCGATACAACGCCGGCGACTCCACCCTGACCCTGGATGACATTCATGAGAAGGAGCTCGGTCCCAATCGCTGCGCTATTGCCTAGCAGCGACCCGGGGGTGGCCGCTGCGAACTAGGGTCAAAGCCGGAACGTGAGGAGACACCGTGAAGATTTCGACCATGCTCAACTACGCCGGGGGCTTTAAAGAAGCCGCCGCGGATGTCGTCGCCATGGAGAAAGAGGGACTCGACATCGTCTGGGTTCCCGAGGCCTACGGCTACGACGGCGTGTCGCAGATGGGCTATTTGGCCGCTGTCACCAACACCGTGGAGATCGGTGCCGCGATTCTCCCGATTTATACCCGCACACCCACTTTGATTGCAATGACGGCCGGCGGGCTCGACTTCCTGAGCGATGGACGATTTCACTTGGGCCTTGGAGCTTCGGGTCCGCAGGTCATTGAGGGATTTCACGGTGTGCCCTACACCAACCCCCTCGGCCGCACGCGCGAGATCATTGAGATCTGTCGCGAAGTCTGGCGTCGCGAAAAGCCGCTCGAATACCACGGCAAGAACTACACCCTGCCACTCCCGGCCGATCAAGGTACGGGTTTGGGCAAGGCCCTCAAGATCATCACCCACCCTCTCCGTGCAGAGATTCCCGTGTGGATTGCGTCACTCGGTAATAAGAACGTTGAGCTGACGGCTGAAATTGCGGACGGGTGGATTCCGATTCTGTTCATTCCCGAGCACGCGAAGAAAGTATGGGGTGATCCCCTTGCGGCGGGAACCGCCAAGCGTGATCCCCACCTGGGGAATCTCATGGTCAAAGCCGGTGGTCTGCTCGCCATTGGTGAGGGCGATGACATTTTGCGCTTGCGTAATATTCAGCGTTCGATGATTGCTCTGTACGTGGGTGGCATGGGCGCGAAGGGCAAGAACTTCTACAACGAACTCGCTATTCGCTACGGCTTCGAAAAGGAAGCGGAAGTTATTCAGGATCTGTATCTTGACGGCAAGAAGCGCGAAGCGGAGGCGGCCGTCCCCGACGAGTTCTTAGAGCTCACCACCTTGATTGGACCGAAGAGCTACGTGGCCGAGCGTGTCGCCGCGTTTAAGGAGGCTGGGGTGACGCACCTTGATGTTCATCCGCTACCCCAACTCGGTCAGACCAACGCCGAGCTCATCGGCCTCGTCAAAGAAATGGCACGGTAGTTCGACCATGCCAACCGCTCACGTCAACGGACTCGACATCTACTACGAGGAATATGGTGACCCGTCAGGTCGTCCCCTTCTCTTGATATGTGGCCTCGGGGCTCATGTCACGAGTTGGCCGCAAGGATTCCTTGATGCCTTGGTGGCCGCCGGCTTCTTTGTCATTAGTCACGACAACCGTGATGTGGGTCTCTCAACGCATCTCGATCACCTCGGAGAGCCTGACGCCGGCGCCATTTTGTTTGGCGAAAAGAAACCCGGCTACTGGATTTCCGACTTCGCCGCCGACTCCGCGGCCCTCGTTCGTCACCTCGGTTTGAATGGGG
>CAXBRG010000100.1:0-5016 GCA_963977995.1 uncultured bacterium
GACCGAGCTCTGTTATGGCGAGGGCTCATCGTCCAACGAGCGGTGCAGCAGTTCATTGAGGATGCCGACTGGACGGGTATCGACTACCTCCTCATCGACACCCCGCCCGGCACCGGCGATATCGCCATGGGGCTCACCCGCTTACTTCCTCAAATGTCCGCCGTGGTGGTGACGACGCCCGCACTCGCCGCTCAACGGGTCGCGTCACGCGCCGCCGACCTGGCCCGACGGAGTCACATTCGCGTTCTCGGCGTCATTGAAAATATGAGTCCCTTTCGCTGCTCGTGTGGTGAGCGCCACGCGATCTTTGGCGAGGGTGGCGGGACGGAACTCGCCGCGACGTTGCGTGTTCCCCTGCTCGCCACAGTCCCACTCGACACCGTGATTGCGCACGGAGGCGATACGGGCCAGCCCGCCATGTCCGCCATCGAGGACCTCATTGCGACAATGGTGACCGATCTCACACCGCCCGCCGGCGCCGCCGGTTGCTCCGCCCGCCTACTCGACGCGGTCGAGCGAGCCGTCGGTGACTATTCGTCGTAACCGTCGTCGCTCGGCATCAGAATCTCGGTTCGACCGCTTCGCGTCACGATGCGGGGTTCGATTCTCGGAATTGTCCGTCGCTGTCGAGCGAACTCCACCACCTCGGCCGCAGTGTGCAGATGCGCAATATCTTCCAAGTTCTTCACCGTCGGGAAGATCATCTCCAGCTCGCCTCGTCGGGCTCGGTCGAGTGCCTCAGTCGGAGCAATCCAGACGTCGGCCACCGTCTCGCCGGCGTCGTGCGCGGCGACCTGGTGCTCGGGGGCGAGTGCGACGAAAAACCGAGTGTCGTAACGGCGCGGTGGGCCAATGGGGGTGACCCAGTGCGAGTAGTACTCCAGTGCGCGCAGGTCGAGCTGTAACTCCTCGCGGGCCACAATGTCGCGAAAGGATCGGCGCCCCTCGTTCAGTTCTCGGCGGTAGTCAGCGAATCGGTCGCGGGTGGCAGCGTCAGAGAACGTGACGTACTGACCCTGGCTCGTCGTAGCGAGCAACAGCCCCGACTCTTCAAATACCTCCCGCAGGCACGCGACGTAGTACGCCAACCCTCCTGCGGGAAGTGCGAGACGGCGAGAAGCGTGATCGTCAGTGAAGTCGGCGTCCCCACCCTCGATGTCGGCATCCGCACTATCAACGGAACCACCGGGGAAGACGTAGGCCCCGCCGACAAAGTCGCTGTTCAGATTGCGACGCAGCATCAACACTTCGACGCCCGTATCACCATCACGAACCAAGAGAACGGTGGCGGCTGGTCGTGGTTCCAAAACGCTCGCCATGGCTCTACCGTAGCCCTCATTCTGTCGAAATCTTTAGGCTCCGCCCAAGAGTCGCCGACTAGCCTGACGGTGTTATCTACGGAGGATGTCGTGGCTCAGACCCCCAAGAACAAGAAAAATACCCCAACCCCCGCCAACGCTGCATCGGGTCGTCCTGCCGGACTCTTCACGTGGCTGACCGTCGGCATTGTGGTGGCCGTGGTGGGTGTGCTCGTCATCGTGAAGGTGTCGAGTGGCAACGGTACGCAGAACGACACGGGCTGGACCGCCGCCGATGCGGCGGTCGTTCACGATCTCGTTAGTGTGCCCCAGAGCGTCTTTGACACCGTCGGCGTGAACTCCCCGGTGATTCAGGTCACCAAGCCCCAAGTCCACCTCGGAGAGCCTCTTTTGAAGTTGGCCGACAGCGAGGGAGCCCAGCAGCTCGGCGTTCTCTACTACGGAGCCGAATACTGCCCCTACTGCGCCGCGCAACGTTGGCCGACCATCATTGCCCTCGCGCGGTTTGGAACGTGGACGAACTTGGGAAACTCGTCGTCGTCGGCCCAGGACTACTACCCCAACACCCCCACCTTTACCTTCTACAAGGCCAAGTTCGTATCGCCCTATATCTCGGTGCAGACCGTCGAAGAGGCCACGAATACGTTGAACTCCGCGGGCACCTCGTACGAGCCTCTCCAAAAACCCACCGCGTTGCAGACGAAGATCGTTGCCAAGTACGACAATGCGACGTACTTCCCCACGATGTCGGCCGCCCAGTCGGGATCAATTCCCTTCCTCACCATTGGGAACCGCGTGATGTGGGCCGGGTCGTCAGTCTCACCATCAGTCTTTAAAGATCAGCAACGAGCCGACATTGCAGCGGCACTGAAGAATCCCGCTAATCCGCTCACGCAGGCAATCATCGCGTCCTCGAACTACATCTCCGCGGCGATCTGCGCACAAACGATGAATACACCCGTGGCCGTCTGCAGTACGCCGGGTGTGCGAGCGGCGATGTCCGCGCTCGGTCTCTAATGCGAGTCGTCGCTACTCCCGCCTCTCGTGGCACGGTGTGGTCGACTTTTGTTCTCAGCATCCTCGGGTTAGGGATTTCGAGTTACTTGACTGCCGCCCACTTTGAGGGGGCCAGCATTTTGGCCTGCTCAGATTCCGGCATCATCAACTGCACCACCGTGACGACGTCACCCCAGTCATACTTCCTCGGTGTACCCGTCGCCATTCTCGGCTTGGCGTTCTACGCGGGCATGGTGGTCATGAATTCACCGTGGGTGTGGCGCCGGACCGAGCGGTGGATTGCGGTGGCGAGGACAGTCTCGATCGGTGCGGGCATGGTCTTTGTGCTGTGGCTCGTGTACGCGGAGCTAATACTCATCGACCACATCTGTTTATGGTGCACCGGCGTTCACGTCATAACGTTCGCTCTCGCGATTGTCATGTCGCGGGTGGCGCCACAACAGCTAGCGAGCGAATAGCGCCGTTCGTTCGACCTCGTTCAAACCGCCCCAAATGCCCTGACGCTCTCGATTCCTTATTGCGTAATCGAGGCACTCATTCTGTACAGGGCAGCGTTTGCACACATCTTTCGCCTGAACTTCTCGATCGAGTCGCTCTTCGCGCGTCTCCTTGTCACCCGGTGAGAAGAAGAGTCGTGCGTCAACCGTGCGGCACTCCGCTGCCGGCATCCAACTCGCATTTACTATCGGCATCGCTCGAACCCCCCAGTTCGCTCGTTCCAGAATCGGCAAACTACCTTTCTCGGCGACACCGTGACAAGTGGAATCTTGTGAAAACCTTCCCAACATCGGTCCGCGACTCTTTCCGGTAAGATTTCGCCGTGGCACACGTGCTCATTGCGAGCGATCTTTCGTCTCTTCGCTCCGAACTCCGTTCAATGCTGGAGTCGCCTGAGTTGACCATCGAAGAGGCTTCGTCGGGACCGGAGGTTCGCGAGATCGTCCAGCGTGGGGGCATCGACCTAGCAATCATGGACATGCAGATTGGATCCATGGGCGCCATGGCGATTTGCCTCGACCTGCGTCACGAAGAGTCCTACGGCGCGGCCGCTCACGTGCCCGTTCTGATGTTGTTAGATCGCCGACCCGACGTCTTCCTCGCCCGACGGAGCGGGGCGGAAGGATTTATCGTTAA
This sequence comes from uncultured bacterium, assembly GCA_963977995.1. Taxonomy (GTDB): domain Bacteria; phylum Actinomycetota; class Acidimicrobiia; order Acidimicrobiales; family RAAP-2; genus RAAP-2. Next base: position 3,471 of record CAXBRG010000100.1, read on the forward strand.
ACCCCTCGATCCGCTGCGCGTTCGACGCGCCGTGCGAACACTGCTCCGCGGTGAAGTATTCGAGGATGACGCGTGGCGCCCCGCCACGGTCCGCGTCGCCACGACGACGCCTCAATGACCGACGCGCAGCCTCCGGATCGACCCCGCCCTCGTCTGAGGGATCGCCTCCGCTCGAAAACCGAGACGCGCACCGCCACAGAGTTCGAACAGGCCGTCATTCGCCGCGTTCACGAGGCCGCGCAACTCGAGCTCCGGGACGTGATGACGCCGCGCGTTGATGTGGTGTATCTCGAACACCCCGTCACACCCGAGCAGGTCGCCGAAGCGGTGCGAGAGTCTGGCCACTCCGCATTCCCCGTCGCCACCGAAGACCTCGATGACGTGGACGGCGTTCTGCTCGTCAACGACCTCTTTCGTAGTTCCAATCGTCGACGGGGCTTCGGGGTCGCCCTGCCGGATATCTCTGAGATTGAACGGAAGATTCGCCAACCCTTCGTTCTGCCCGAGACCATGGAGGTTTTTGAAGCCCTCGAAGAGATGCGAAAGAACCATCGCACGTTCGCCATCGTCGTCGATGAACATGGTGGCGTCGCCGGAGTGGTCTCGACCCGTGATCTCCTGGAACCACTCGTCGGCGATCTCTCCGACGAGTACGACGAAGAAGAGGCCGACGAGATTTCACTCATTTCTACGGGACGCTGGCTAATCCAGGGTCAAGTCCACGTCGATACCGTGGAAGAAGTAACGGGTATCGCCCTGCCCGAAGGCGAATACGTAACGATTAGCGGATTCTTAATGGAGCAGTTTGACAAAGTTCCAACGCAGGGTGAAGTCCTAACATGGAGGGACTGGACCTTTACGGTGTACCGAACAGAGAAGAGGCGAGTACTGGAAGTCATCGTGGCCGCGGCCCCGCCCATCGATGACAAATCACCCTCCGGAGAGGGTGTCGTAGCAGAGTAAGATGTACCGTCTACGGGGTAACCCGCAGACGGGCTGTAGCGCAGTTTGGTTAGCGCGCTGCGTTCGGGACGCAGAGGTCGGAGGTTCAAATCCTCTCAGCCCGACCATTCCCGATCCGTAAGGATCGAGAATCGCTAGCTCCCATCGTCTAGCGGCCTAGGACACCGCCCTTTCACGGCGGCAGCGCGGGTTCGAATCCCGCTGGGAGTGCTTCATGCCTTAACTCGCAGTTGCCGAAACCTCAACTGATGCGGTGCTCACTCCTGCCGCATTCACCGCTTTGATCACGAAGTAGTACTTCGTTCCAGTCTTCAGAGAACTTACGACGTAAGTGAGCTTTGAGACCAGGCTGGCGTTCAGAGGTTTCGCTGACTCATGTCCGCGGCTCGTGCCCATAAATATCTTGTATCCAGTGATGGCACTCCCGCCGTTCGAACTTGGTGGGCTCCATCTGAGCGTCACGCTCTTCTTGCCCGATGTGGCCTTCGGGCTAGTGGGAGCAGCAGGAACGTTTCGAGGTGTCAAAGTGACTGGGACTGAGGCCGATCCCGCTCCCAGGCTGCTCGCGGCCGTGACAGTAATC
>CAXBRG010000101.1:0-4976 GCA_963977995.1 uncultured bacterium
TGAACGCGGCCATGATGGCAAAAAATGATGGGAGAAGAAGGCGGGCGTGCATGAAGTCACCGCCGATGGCCACGATGTAGGCGGCATTGACGAACCCACCCAGAAAGAGTGGCAGCCGTACATCGTCGCGCCAGTTTCCCGAACCCGACTCTCCGCGAAGATTCGCTATCCACCACACCAGTAGCACCACGAGTGGGACCGCCAGAAAGTACGGGCCGACGAAGTCGGTGAGGTACGACCACCCCACGCCCCAACGCAGCGATGTGGCCGACTTGACGAGAGCGGTATTGCTGACCAGAAGGCCAAAGTACGCAACTCGGAAGAACTCGTAGATGACCATGGGCGCCAACAACACGGCGATACTTCGCATCGCGGCGTACCGGGTGGTGGCGCTTCGCAGGTGCATCAGCTGGAAACTGCCCAAGAAGAGGGCCGCCACCGCGAGATCGGGTCGAACGAGGGGGGCACACCCGATGACGAGCGAGGTGACCAGCGACTGTCGTCGCCGGGTGAGGCACGAGACCGATAGGCCGACCCAGAAAAACGAGAGGCTGGTCTCGAGGCCCGAGGTGACAAACTCCCACGTCGCTGGCAGACAGCAGAACAACATGAGTCCCGCGGGTAGGCGCCCCTCGGTGCGCGAAGTCGGCGTGGAGGTCAGCGCACGCCACGTGAGGATCACGGCAGTCGCGCTGAGGGTGAGCCCGAGAAGAACCGAAATGGTGCCGAAGGGAAGAAAGAACAACACTGGTCGAACGAGGGCCAGGATCACAACCCAGAGGGGATTGCTATAGACCTCAACTCGTTCTCCCACGTTGTACACGGGGCCGTGGCCGTGTAGAAGATTTTCCACGATCCGAAAATCAATCATCGCGTCATCGGCAACCCAGCGGTAGGCGTAGGCGCCCGTCACCATCACGGCAATGGCGGCGATCATGGCGAGTTGACGGGACCGGCCGGCGTCGTGATGCGGTTCTCGCGACACTGTGCCCCGCTTTCTCGTTCTCGACAGATTCAAACTATCTCTACCCTCGGGACCTATGGTTAGACCGTGAGCACCGAAAAACCTAACTGGGCCGAGCTGTTTAGCGAAGTCGTCACGTCGGGCCTGTGTACCGGTTGTGCCGGCTGCGTGATCGCCTGTCCGCACGACGTTCTGTCCTACACCGATGAAAACGGCGCCTACAAACCCTTTCACCTTGATATTGATGGCGATGCCTCAAGTTGTACTCACAACACCTGCACGATGTGTACTCGCGCCTGCCCTCGATTTCGCACGTGGGAGTCCGAAATTGATACCTATCGTCACGGACGAGTTCGTCACGACGACGAACTCTTTGGCGTGGGCGACGTCCTCCTCGCCCGAGCGACCGACTCGCACATTCACGACGCCGGTCAGGACGGTGGTCTGGTCTCGACCATCTTGATCTACGCACTCGAGAACGACCTCATCGACGCGGCGCTCGTCAGCGGTCTCGAAGGTGATGGATCAACGTGGAAAGCCGAACCTCGGGTCGTCACGACGCGTGACGGCGTGCTGGCCACGGCCGGTTCTCGCTACACCTACTCACCCAATCTCATGGCGTACGGCCAAGCCATCGACGCGGGACACGAGCGACTCGCTGTTGTCGGCATGGGCTGCATGGCCTCCACGCCCGCGGTCATGCAGGCTCGCAAGGCGGGCAAGGTGGCACGCCGACTGGGACTCACGATCGGTCTGCTGTGCTCAAAGACTTTCGACGACGCCATCTTTGAAGAACTCTTCGAAACGAAGTACGGCATTTCGAAATCCGCCATCACGAAGATGAACATCAAGGGCGTCTTCCAGATTTGGACTAACGATGGGAACTATCACGAAGTACCTCTGAAAGAAGCACACGCGTGGACCCGTGAAGGCTGCGAGCACTGTCCCGACTTCGCTGCCGAACACGCCGACATCTCGTGTGGCGGGATTGGCACCTTCTCGGACTGGACCCTCACGATTACCCGTACCGATCAGGGTCGCGAGTTGCTCGCCGCCCTCATAACGAGCGGACTCGTGGAGACCAAACCAATTGACGACGACCCCGAAACCATGGTGCTCTTGAAGAAGTTGGCTCGTCTTAGTCGGCGGCGGTGGCCCGAATCGGCCGACCCGTCGCCCCGTCGTATCCCGGTAACCGCGGGGTAGTCGTCTCGTAAATTGGTGGTGTGCCCCGCACCCCACCAACCACCATTCTCTTGGTACGCCACGGCGTGACCGCCACGACCGGAAAGATTTTGCCGGGCCGCGCACCCGGACTCCATCTCTCCGAGGCGGGTATCGACCAGGCGCGGAGTGCGGCGGCTCGCATCGCACCCCTGCGACCCGTGGCGGTCTACGCATCGCCACTCGAGCGCACCCGAGAGACCGCTCGACCCATTGCGACCGAACTGAAGAAGAAGGTATTGGTTCACCGAGGGCTACTGGAGTGCGACTTTGGCGACTGGACGGGCAAAGCGTTGGCCTCACTCTCGCGCAAGAGTGAATGGGCCAACGTGCAAAACTCCCCCAGCACTTTTCGTTTCCCCGGCGGGGAGAGCTTCGCCGAGATGCAGCACCGGATGTGGACGACTTTGGAAGAAATCGCCGCGCGCCATCGAGGCAAGACAGTCGTGGCGGTGAGTCACGCCGATCCCATCAAGGCCGCTGTGACCTTCGCCCAAGGCGTTCCGCTCGACCTCTTCCAGCGAACGGTGATTTCACCCTGTTCGGTGTCGGCCATTGTGGTCGGTAGTGGTCGCCCCCTCGTACTGTGCGTGAACTCGCTCGGGGCGCTGAGCGAACTGCGTCCCTCGTGAAGTACGAATTCTTCAATCCCGATCGGGTCATGGTGGGCACGCGCGGCGACGTCGGGCAGCGCCTCTTTTTGCTCCAAGCTCGCGAAGGCCGACGACTCGTTATCGTCAAGTTCGAAAAACAACAGTTGGCGGCCATCGCCGAGTGGATCGGTGGAGCCATCAAGCAGTTCACCCGACCCGGGCACCTACCCGACAATGTCGCGTTGGAACCGGAGTACGACATCGATCTCGTCGCGGGAGAGATCGGGCTCAGTGTCGATGACGAACGAGAGCGAATTGATATCGAAGCACAGTCCGTCGATACCGATGACGTTCTGCTCCTCTCCCTCACCAAAGAACAAGCGGGTGGTCTCGCCATCGCTATCGCGCGGCTCGTGGAGGCCGGGCGTCCACCCTGCCCTCTCTGCGCCCTGCCGCTCGACCCACGTGGTCACGACTGTCCGCGAACCAACGGGTACCGCGCACCCTTGCAATGACGCGGGACGAGATTGCCCACATTCTGCGCGAAGGTGACATTGACATCGTCGGTCGCATTCAGGGATCATCCAATCAGGCACTGCTCGTCGACGTCACCGTTGATGACGTCACCCTCCCCGGGTGCTACAAGACCGAGGTCGGGGAACGACCACTCTGGGACTTCCCCGACGGACTGTGGCGGCGTGAGGTGGCGGCGTGGCAACTCTCCCACTACCTCACCCTCGACCTCGTTCCCGTCACCGTGGTGCGACGAAGCGGCCCTTACGCCCCTGGGTCTATCCAGCTATGGATCAACGACGCAACCGACGATCACTACTTCACGCTCCGTGACCGCCCGGATCTCGCAACGTGGTTTCGCCAACTATGCCTCTTTGATCTGATTGCAAACAATGCCGATCGAAAGTCGGGTCATGTTCTCTATGACTCACAGCGGTGCTGGGCCATTGACAACGGACTGACCTTTGCGCTCGAGGACAAAGTTCGCACCGTGCTGTGGGACTTTGCGGACGAGGAGTTCACCGATGAAGAAAACGATCTCATTGCATTGGCTGTTGATACGCCAGGTGCCCTCTTCCGCGAACTTCTGACTGACGATGAGGTCACCGCCCTACGACGGCGCGCGCGGACACTGCAGCGCGACGGGCGATTCCCCTCACCTCGAGACGACGGCGACTGGCCTCCCTACCCGTGGCCGCTGGTGTAGTGACTTTCCGACCAGAAAAACACAACGCCCCCGGACTGAGCCGGGGGCGTTGCTGTGAACCGTTATTTAACGACTCTTCAACTTCTCAATCAATGCGGGTAGCACCTTGTGCACGTCGCCGACAATGCCGAAGTCAGCAATCTGGAAGATTGGTGCGTCGGCGTCCTTATTAATCGCCACGATGTTCTTGGAGCCCTTCATACCCACCATGTGCTGCGTCGCACCGGAGATACCGGCAGCGATGTAGACGGTTGGCTTCACGGTCTTCCCCGTCTGACCAACTTGGTGGCTGTAGGGCACCCACCCGGCGTCCACAATGGCGCGCGAGGCACCCGCGGCGCCGTTCAGCAACTTCGCGAGCTCTTCGACGAGGGCGTAGGCCGACGCCTCGCCCAAACCACGACCGCCCGAAACGACGACCGGAGCCTCTTCGAGCTTCGGACCAGTGCGCTCTTCGACGTGGCTCGAGACGATCTTCGCGGTGTTCGTCGCACCGAGGTCGCCCGCGGCAATTGAGGTCACCGCAGCAGCGGAACCACCGGCCGGCTCAGCGGCGTACGACTTCGCACGAATCACGACGATGCCGGGACCGGCGGACGTGAAACGAGCGTTCACAACCTGAGTGCCACCGAAAACGGGGTGCTCGGTCGAGCCATCAGCGTTGTAACCCGTCACGTTGGTAAGAACGGGACGGTCCAACTTGGCCGAAAGACGGCCGGCGATATCGCGACCGTCGTAGCTGGTGGGAATCAGGACAACGTCAGGCGCTCCCGCCGACGCAATCAGCGACTGGATGGCGCCCGCCACGGGTGCACCGGGCAGGGCCCCACCAAGATCACCCACGTCGTAGAGCGTGGTGGCTCCGTACTCGCCAGCCTGCGCAGCGAGCGATCCGCCCCCGCCCCACGTGATGGCCGATACGGTTCCGCCCAAGCTGCGAGCGTGAGTCAAGAGTTCGAGTGAGGTCGTGGTAAAG
>CAXBRG010000102.1:0-4920 GCA_963977995.1 uncultured bacterium
ACGATCAGCGCGAAGGTCCTCGTCCCGCATGCACCGGGCAATTTGGTAGTAGCGGTCAAAGCCGCCCACCATCAGTAACTGCTTCGCAATTTGAGGACTCTGGGGCAGAACGTAAAAATCACCGGGGTGTCGCCGTGAGGGAACCACAAACTCACGAGCTCCTTCTGGGGTGGGCGCCCACAGCATCGGTGTTTCTACCTCACAGAACCCCTGTCTCTCCATGGCGGCCCGGAGCGCCGAATTGACCTTCGCTCGCACACGCAGATTGCGTTGCATCTGGTCGCGGCGTATATCGAGGTACCGGTAACGGAGTCGAACCTGCTCGTCGATGTCAACTCGGTCGTCGAGCTGAAACGGCGGTGGTTCGGCCGCCGCCAAGATCTCCACGGCGCAGTTCGTCAGTTCAATCGCGCCCGTCGCTAACTTGTCGTTCACCGTTCCCGTCGGGCGCGCACTGACCGTCCCGGTGACCCGGACCACGTACTCCGATCGAACGTCGACACTGCCATCGACAACCACCTGAAGGATTCCACTGCGATCGCGAAGGTCGACGAATGCGAGGTGTTCGCCGTGCTCCCGGCGCTTGGCCACCCATCCGCAGACCGTAACTGTGGCACCGAGGTCGGCCAACGTTATCGTTCCGCAAAGGCGGTCGCGGAGGCTGGTCGCTTCGTAGTTCGTCATGAATTAACGGCTCTTTCCTTGCAGTTCCACGAGGTGAGCAACGACATCGATTTGCGGTATTTGATACTGCCGATCGCTCACATCGCTCGATCTCAAGTCTCGCAGAGTCACCACTCCCGCTTGTGTCTCTTGTTCGCCGATGAGGAGTGCCCATCGAGCACCGCTGCGGTCGGCAGCCTTCAACTGAGATTTCATACTGCGCTGGTCGAACGCCCGATCGGCGGCCACGCCCGCCTGGCGAAGGGCGCTGGTGAGGAGAAGTGCCGCCTGACCACCTGTGGTATCGACGACAAAGGCAAACACGCCCTCATCCCGCACGGTCGTCACCACTGGAGAGCCCTCTGCCTCGAGGGCGAGCACGAGCCGTTCGATACCACTACCGAAGCCCACGCCCGGGGTGGGAGAACCGCCCAAATCTTCAGCCAGCCGGTCGTACCGGCCGCCGCCGCCAATAGCGTTTTGAGCGTTCGCCAGAGCGTCCGACGCAAATTCGAATGTTGTGCGGGTGTAGTAGTCGAATCCTCGAACCAGGTGCGGATTGGCCGTCCACGGAATGCCCAGAGCGTCGAGACCGGACGTCACAACGGAGAAGTGTTCGCGACAGTCAGCACAGAGATAGTCCGGAAGGGACGGACCAACGGCCACGACCGCACGACATCCCTCCTTTTTACAGTCGATCACTCTGAGGGCGTTGACAGCCCACGTCTTTTGGTGTTCCTCACACAGTTGGGCCGAACACCGTTCGAGATGCGCTGATAACTCAGTGACAAAGTTGGACCGACAGACACCATGTCCCATGGAGTTCACCATCAGAGTTACCCGCCGCAAACCGATGGCCTCGTAGAAGCGCCACGCGAGAGAGATGACCTCAATGTCGATATAGGGATCCTCTGAACCCAGTGCCTCCACACCCAATTGGTGGTGCTGTCGGTACCTTCCGGCCTGGGGTCGCTCGTAGCGAAAAGCGGGTGTCGCGTACCAGGCCTTCCAGGGAGTGGTGGGGTTGTGCTGAACAAACGCACGGACCACCGACGCGGTACCTTCCGGTCGCAGTGCGTACGTCCTGTCACCCCGGTCGGTGAAGGTATACATCTCCTTACGCGCCACGTCGGAACCCTCACCGATACCGCGGTGAAACACCGCTACGTCCTCAAACATTGGCGAGATGATGAGACCAAAGCCATGGCGACGTGCCTCGCCGGCAAATGTTCCCACCAGAAACTCCCACAGACGCGATGCAGGAGAGAGCACATCGTGAGTACCCGGTGGTGACGTTAACGCTCCGTCGCTCACGATGTTCCCTTTCGACCTGGTAGCTCACGGAACGCCTCAAACACACCGTCGACGTTCTTGAGAGCCACTATCAAAGTAGTCAAGTGCGAAGGGTCCGCAAACTCCACGTCAAAAGTCATCTTGACAATCCGATCGGCAGATGTGGTCGATGAGCTCGCCACGATATTCACGTGGAATTCAGCCACGACTCGGCTGACATCAAAGAGGAGTCGGCTTCGGTCGAACGCGTGAATTTTTAGCGTCGCGCGATAGGTGCCACGTACGGAACCGTCCCACGCCACGTCAATCACACGATCGCCCAACCGACTCGCGAGAGCGGCCGCGTTCGAGCAGTCGGTTCGGTGAACTGAGACTCCGCGACCCTGCGTTACGAATCCCATAATGGCGTCGCCGGGTACCGGCGAGCAACACCGCGCCAGATGAATCAGCATGTCATCGAGACCTTCGACGTATACCCCCGCTGTCCGGCGACTATCGCGACGAAGGCGCCCAACCTTTTGAACCGAAGTGGGCAGTTGATCGGACGAATCACCAGAGAGTTCACGTTCGAGACGCTGCACCACGCTCGTTGCCGACACATGGTGCTCCCCTACGGCCACCAGGAGGGCATCAATATCGTCCAAGTTCAGTTGCGCGATGACGCGCTCCATGGCCTCGGAACCAATCGAAGTCGTGATCGGAAGTCCCGCGCGTCGCAGGGCGTTGGTCAGATCCTCACGACCCGCTTCCATCGCGTCCTCACGACGCTCACGCTGGAACCACTGACGAATCTTGGTTTTGGCGCGACTCGAGACAGCCACCGACAACCAGTCCCTGGACGGAGCGGCGTCGTCAGACTTATCCGTCACGACTTCAACGATGTCGGCGCTCTGCAGTTCCGTGTCGAGAGGAACGAGTCGACCATTGACCTTCGCACCGACACACCGATGCCCCACTTCCGTGTGCACGGCGTAGGCAAAGTCAATGGGCGTGGAGCCTTTCACCAGGGAGATGATGCGCCCCTTTGGTGTGTAGACATAGATCTCGTCGAAAACCAGGTCCGTCTTTAGAACCTCGAGAAACGACAGCGCAGTCCCGTCTTCTTCTCGCTCGGCTTCGACCATTCTCTGCATCCACGCGATTTCGCTCGCCGAAGGGTTTTCCTTGTAGCGCCAGTGGGCAGCCACACCATTTTCGGCGCGGTTGTGCATCTCTTTCGTACGAATCTGGATTTCCACTTCCTTCGCCCGAGGCCCCAAGACAGTGGTGTGGAGCGACTGGTACTGATTGAACTTGGGGGAATTGATGTAGTCCTTGAACCGACCTTCGAGTGGTCGCCACAGAGCGTGAATTGCCCCCAGGGTGCTCCAGCATTCTCGGTCCTGCTCCACGATGACCCGGAGTCCAATCAAGTCAAAGATGGAGTCGAACTCCTTACCCTCAACGACCATCTTTTCGTAGATTGACCAGAGATGCTTCGGTCGTCCGGTGATTTCGGCCTGAATTCCGAACTCATCCAACTTCTCCCGCAGCACCGCCATCACTTCACTCACGTAGGCTTCGCGTTCGGGTTGGCGAGCCGCGACCATCTGCTCAATCTCGGCGTACTGACGAGGTTCCAACGTCGCAAACGCCAGATCCTCCATTTCCGAACGAACACGCTGAACACCGAGTCGGTGGGCAATCGGGGCGTAGATGTCACGAGTCTCGAGTGCGGTCGTGCGCTGTTTGGCGATCGGCATCACAGCCAACGTGCGCATATTGTGCAATCGATCGGCGAGCTTGATCATGATGACCCGCAAGTCCCTCGCCATGGCGACGAACATCTTCCGGACGGTCGCCGCCTGCTGCTCCTCTTTCGTCGCAAAGTTCAAACGATCGAGTTTGGTCACTCCGTCGACGATGTCGGCCACCGCGTCGCCGAATTGGTCACGGAGGTCATCCAGCGAGACCGTCGTGTCTTCCACGGCGTCGTGTAGCAGTGCGGCCGCGATGGTCGGAGAATCCATACCCAATTCGGCAACGATGGCGGCCACTGCGATCGGATGGGTGACGTAGGGTTCGCCGGAGCGTCGGAGTTGCCCCTGGTGGGCACGGATCGCGAGGAGTCCCGCCGACTCAATCAGTGATGTCGGGGCCTCAGGGAATCGGCTCCGAAAGGCCTCGAGAACTGGGGCCAGCAAGGGCGCAAGCGGCTCGCCCGCCAGGGGGCGCACCGACACGTCAACCATAAAGTCAGCCTACCGGCGCTTTTGTTTTCTCGCCTTGGGTTGAATGGGGTTTTCACTCCGCGAACGAACTGAACCCGGGCCACTGGCTCGGGCGACGTCAGCGGGCGACGCTATCGGGCGGGAGGTTTTTGCCTCGAGCCGAAGTCGCAGCTCACGCATCCGAGGCTCGCGCTCTTTCAACAGGGCCAGTAGTGGCGAAGCGATGAATATCGATGAGTACGCACCACTCATCAAACCAATAAAGAGGGCCAGACCGTACTCCCGAAGAGTCGTTGCACCGAGCAGCTCGGCACCTACGAAGAGAACCGACATCACGGGAATTACCGCGACCAGCGATGTGTTAATCGAACGGGCGAGAGTCTGATTCATCGACAGATTGACCATGCCTGAATAGGTCATTCCGCCCCCCGTCAGGGCGTTCTTCGAGTTGTCGCGAACACGGTCAAAGACAACGACGGTGTCATAGAGCGAGTAGCCCAAAATTGTCAGAAGGGCGATCACGGTATCGGGCGTGATTTGGAAACCAAAGAGCGAATAGACGCCGATGGTAACGAGTAGGTCGTGCAACATCGCAACAAGTGCGGCGATCGCCATCTTCGGCTCAAACCGAAGCGAGATATAGATAACGACCGCAATGAGAAAGACAATGAGGGCGAGTCGCGCCTTGGCCGTGACCTGGCCACCCCACGTCGGACCGATAGTCGATACCGAAACCTGATTCGCTTCCTTACCA
>CAXBRG010000103.1:0-4890 GCA_963977995.1 uncultured bacterium
ATCACGATAAGAACTCCGCCGGCCCGTGTGGCCCAAGTCACGGGGTAGCCCTCACCGTCGAACGCTGAAATGACGGCGTACGTCACATTGACAACGGCCATGAGAATGAGAAGCCCGGCCACCTGCCAGAACCCGTCAGTCGATAGAGACGCCATCCATCGCCCACCGAGGGTACCGATCGCGGCCATCACCCCGATGTTCGCCACACCTCGGGGAATGATGCGATAGATCGACGTGGGCAGCGAACCGCTCACCCAACCACCGACCGAACCTTGCGCCATTTGCAAGATCACAAGAAGGGCCAGGACCCACGTCCACCCTAAGAACGCATGGAGTAAGAGTGCGGTGAACACTTGACGCAGAACGTGCGACGCACGATGTGCCCATACGAGCTGATCGTCGAGATCGATGGCCGTCACAGTCTCGAGACGTTGTGGGAAGTGGAGAATTGCCACTGTCGACATGATGTATCGCAGTAACAAAGCCAGCCCAACAAATAGTCCGACGGTTGATGCACTGTGGACAATCGGTAGTTGGAGTCCCGCCGCGGATTCCGATGCCCCCACCAGCTGCGTCGACAAGAACGCGCCGAAGAGGGGCCCAATCACCATGTCGCCCGCTCGCTTCCATCGATCGTCGAACGTCGCCAGTTCCAATCGAACGAGTGGACGAATCTGTTTCACGATGATTGCCGTACCGAACAACATGGCGGCCATCAACGAGAAACTCACCAACATCCCGAGGGAGAACATGTGTCCCGTCAGAAGTCCCGCCAACAAGGTGATGATGGTTGCCGTGAGGCCGGCCCAGCCATCGAGAGCGCCACACACCATCATGATGGTGAACGGAATCAGGTGCCCGGGTGCCGGGTACCCGTGCGTCTCGAGCGCATTAAAGACGGCGGCCACTCCCCCGATAGTCGGAAGAGCGAGTGAAGCCGATCCGAACATCGCTCGGAGATAGGACCCGTCTTGGACGCTGGATGCAATCATCGGGCTCACCGGGGCAATTGTTCGTGGCCACTGCGAACTCACACGATCAACTACGCCGCGACCCGGCAAGCGCCACCAGCGCGAGGCGTCACCACGACCGATATTTTCGTGCACGGTGTCGTCAAGGGCAGCACCGATCTGCTGGGTCGACATCGGCCCACCTGAGCCACCCGAGGAACCCCCTCCCGACGACGAATGGGATGATCCTCCCGCCATCGGACGCGTGGCGACTCCGCCACCCGTGGGCACACGAATTGCACCAACTGATCCCGCCACGCTGGCAGCGACCGATGCCGTCGCGGCGACCGTCGCGGCAACGGCTACCAGATTGGTGACCTGTTTCATGGTCTGCTCTGGGTGCTCCGTCGGAACGAGTGGTGGGGCCTGCAGAACATCATTTGCGCTCCCCGCCACCGTCGTCGTGGTAACGGACTTCGCATTGATATCGATATACCCCTTGGCAAAAATATCTGGGTTCGTTTCGTCAATCGCCGTCATCACAAGTTGAGACTCTGGTTCGAGACGTGAGAGCAACGAGGTCGGGATAGGCGTCGAAGCTGCCACTGAACCGTCGGCGGTCGCCGTCGTCGTCGCGGCGAGATAGGTACCCGCAATCACTAACTTGTGCGACTGACCCGCGTACGAGGCGGGAATCGGCACACTCAGTGTCGCGACACCATTGGCGTCAGCAACACCAGTCGCGAGCACCAGCGGCGTCGAATGCAAAATCGTCGAAACCGTACTTCCGGGCACAAAACCAGATGACGTCATCGATAAAACGAAATACTGCCCCGTTCCCGGGAAGCCGCCAAACGGAAACGCGATGGTGTTCCCGGTCGAAAGGTCCGAGGGCGTGGTGGCTGATGCCACCGTTGTTCCCTGGACGGCAGTGTTGGATGTTGACGGCGACAGAAGCGACGACCACGCCGTCGCATTGTTGGATGGGGGAATCGTGAACGTGCCGAGCGTTTCGCGGCCGGTCACAGCAATGTTGACACTCGACCCCGGGGTAAATCCTCGACCAGTTGTTTGGACAATTGGGTCGGCCAGAGGATCTGTCGGTGCTTGCATCTGCATTGACACGTTGCCGTTCGTGCCGAGTCGTGGACCTCCCGCCTCAGGGGGAAGTGTCGTCGTTGAGGGCACAATGTCGACGGTGCTCGTGACGACCGGTGCGGTGTAGTTCGTTGACGCGACCCGCACCGTAACGATGTAGGAGCCAATGGCAACGGGCGCCACCGGCGAACACTGCGTAGGTGCTGTCACCGGGCAGTAGGAGACACTGACCGGAACTGATGACGGCGTCACGAGGGGCGTCACGGGGTGGGCGGCGCCATCCGTCACGGCCGACACGCTCGCAACTTTGATAACAGCCGAAGCGGGGGCGACGAGGAGAGTGCGGACCACCGGCGTCGCGGCAGCAAATGAGAGCGTGCCGGACTGGGTCGCAGTGACTGTGCACAGTCCAGCAGCATTGAACGAAAGCTGACTACCGGCCGCAGCGCAACTCCCCGAGGCCGTAAATGTGACGGGCAGGCCTGAGGTCGCTGAGCCGACCAGCGTCCGCGCACCGGCGCCGAAAATTGCTGGGGCGAGTGCGTTGAAAGTTATCGACTGTGACTGTGCCGTGACCGATGATGTCACTAGTGCGGGCGGTGACGAACCCACCACATTGTGCGCAACGACTGAGGCGGTGTACGTGTCGCCAGCGGGAACTGCGGGAATCGTGCAACTGAAGATCGGGCCGCTGAGTGACGTCGGGGTACAAGAATCACCGTTCAACATCGCGGTGTAGCTAGTGATCGGACTAAATCCATCGCTGGACGGTGCGGTCCAACTCAACGTTCCGGTAACGAATCCGTTCGTGGGAGCCGACCACTGCACACCGACAGTGCGGGGTGATGTGGGAGCAACCGGGGTTGCAGCCTTCGCAACCGCTTGCACATTGCGTACGCTCACGACATCAAAGTTCGCCGCGAGATCGGGGTTCGCCGCCGACAGGCCCATTCGCAATGTGGCAGGCAGAGTGCTCGTTGGCCACGCCCACGTGGGCAGTGCAATATCGAGAACCGTCACCAGACCTCGACCATCGGCGCTGTCGACAGCGACCGTAAGTTCAGCGAGCGATGAGGTGAAGTTCGGGGGAAGGATGCTCACGAAAAAATGTTGCCATCCGGCGGATGGGTCGGATTGATGCAGAGCTCCCACCGATTTGGTTGATGTGGCGAGCGCGCCGAACGGTTGCTGGGTTGACGAGACGAAGCAGTATCCCGACAGTCCTCGACCGGCACTCGTATCGCCACTGCGAACGACGACCTGATGTGCCGTTGAACTGCTCGCGCTCCACCCGACCGCGGGGCATGATGCAGAATTCGTTGACGCTGCATCACCAGCGGCATCAAAAGTAATTCCAAGGACAGCACCCGGTAGGCCGCCCGCACTCTCGCCGTACCCGCCCGCAATGCCGAGCGAAGGAATCGTGGGGTTGGTCACCGCACTATCGACAATCCATAACGTCCTCGCGCCACCACCACCGCCGTAGGACTGTGAGTCAAACTCAGCAAAGAGGGCGCTTGATGAAGCAAAAGTCTGTTGAACCAACACCCCCGACGCATTGACGCCGGACGACGTGGAATCAGTTAAAAGAATTTGCGATCCCTCGCCATCGTCGACAACGCCAGACGTTGGGGAGCAAGAGTTCGATCCGGTCGCAAGCGACGTCAAACACGGCAAACTCGCCGTTGAGCTTGAGGGGGTCAGGAACTTCAGTGAGGCGGGAACCGATGTCGCATCATTGATTGGCTCCGAAATTAATGTTGTCACGCCGCTGCCCGATGGCAGGGCCGAGGCCGAACTGGGTAGGCCAAAAGCAAAAAGTGGCGAGAGTACGAGGGAAACGGCGGCGACGGGTCGCCAAGGGAAACCCACTCTTCCACCTCTTTCCACACGCCAAGAAAACATTGTTTCGGTGGCACAAGTCTAGGAAATTACGAACCATTGGTCTAGGGCGCAGAAACTGCCAATTTTTAGGGCTTCTAGTCGCTCAGACTACGATTTCCCCGGGCCGCTAGCTCATCGGGAAGAGCAGGAGACTTTTAATCTCAAGGTGCCGGGATCGAGACCCGGGCGGCCCACCACCTCAGGAGGCCCCATGGCAACCACGTCAATTACCGCCGAAAACTTCGATGCAGTCGTGAGTGCCAATGGCACTGTGGTTCTCGACTTCTGGGCGGCGTGGTGTGGACCGTGTCGCACTTTCGCTCCAGTTTTTGAAAAAGTTTCAGACTCCTTCCCGGATGTCACATTCGGGAAAGTTGATACCGAAGATCAGCAAGACCTCGCGCGGGCTTTCAACATCATGTCCATTCCGACATTGATGATCATCCGCGATCAGATTGTTATCTTCCATCAAGCCGGGGCAGTTCCCGAAGCAGCCTTGACCGAACTGATCACGCAGGCACTCGAGTTGGACATGGACATGGTTCGCGAAGAGATTGCCAACGATGACTCGGACAGCGATGAGTAGTGATGCACGTGCCGTTGCGCGCCTGCATACCGTGGACGATGCGGAACGCCTCGCGCGACGGCGATTGCCACGTCCGGTCTTTGACTACATTGCCGGCGGAGCGGGTGCCGAAGTAACTCTTGCATCCAACATTGCTGATCTGCGCCGCGAAGTGTTCCGGCCGCGGATGGGCGACACCATTGGTATCGAACCGCGCGACACGCGTCGCTCAATTTTCGGTAGTGATTCACCTTTTCCATTTGCAATCGGTCCCGTGGGTTTCACGAGGTCCATGCATCCCGGAGGCGATGTCGCCGGTGCAATAGCTGCGGGCAAGTTAGGAATTCCGTTCTGCCTCAGTTCAATGTCGGGGCACACGATTGAAGAGGTGGC
>CAXBRG010000104.1:0-4829 GCA_963977995.1 uncultured bacterium
TGTCGGAGGCACGCCCCAAGACCGACAGCGTCTCGCCACCATCGCCGAACGTCTTGCGGCGAGTTTTGGGCTTGATGGTGTGACCTGCATGGTGGTACGAGATGACGTTCCCAACGCCGCGTTGCTGAGCGATCGCCACGGTTTTAGCTTGGTGGTGACCTCCGGAATGATGAGCACCTTTGACCTCATCGAGCTCGAAGGTGTTGTGGCGCACTGCATGGCACGTCAACGCTTGGGGTACCTGGGGTTGACATCGGCGGTGGCCGCGACCGCCAATGATGAGTCGGCTCGACGGGCAATGGCCCGCGAGTGTCCCGACTTTGCCTTGCGTGCCGATGAGGTTGGTGCCGCGACGATTCGGTACCCCGTTGGTCTCGCCGCCGCCCTTCGCCGTTGTGCGGCGGCCCGGGTGGAGGCGCCGTCATACTTTGCCAGCGAGGACTACGCGCGAGAGCGTTTTGTATGGTTCGACCCGTATGTCGACGGGTACCAGGGTGTTGCCGAGAATCGCAATCTCGCCACCGTTCGTGCCGGCGCCCTTGAGGAGTGGTGACCTCTCGCCATTAGGCTGACGCCATGTCTTTGAACGATCATTCGACGATTGGAACAGCGCGCGTCAAGCGCGGCTTGGCGGACATGCTCCGCGGTGGCGTCATTATGGACGTCGTCAACCCCGAGCAGGCGAAAATCGCCGAAGACGCTGGTGCCGTGGCCGTCATGGCCTTAGAGCGCGTGCCCTCGGATATCCGTCGGGACGGCGGCGTAGCCCGCATGAGCGATCCGCAGATGATTCGCGAGATTCAAGAGACGGTCACGATCCCTGTGATGGCCAAGGCCCGGATCGGTCACTTTGCGGAGGCGCAAATCCTCCAATCGCTCGACGTTGACTACATCGATGAATCAGAGGTTCTGACACCGGCAGATGAAACAAATCACATTGATAAGTGGTCCTTCACGGTGCCCTTCGTCTGCGGTGCCACCAATCTCGGTGAAGCCCTGCGCCGCATCGGTGAGGGTGCCTGCATGATTCGCTCCAAGGGCGAAGCCGGAACCGGCAACATCGTCGAAGCGGTTCGCCACCTGCGCACCATCAACGAACAGATGCGTCGGCTACGAGTGGCCGATGAAGCCGAGCTCTACGCGATCGCGAAAGATTTACAGGCACCGCTCCCGTTAGTTCTTGAAGTCGCGCAGAGCGGGACTCTGCCCGTTCCTCTCTTTTGTGCCGGCGGTATTGCTACTCCGGCTGATGCGTCCCTCGTCATGCAGCTTGGGGCCGAGGCGGTCTTCGTTGGCTCCGGAATCTTTAAGAGCGAGGATCCCGTACAGATGGCCCGCGCGATTGTCGAGGCAACGACCCACTTCCGTGACCCGTCGATCGTGGCCAAAGTCTCCACGGGTCTCGGCGCGGCGATGCGCGGTGCGGAAACGGCATCACTGGAGCAGCGGTTGGCCGAGCGCGGTTGGTAGTGCCCTCCGTCGGCGTACTGGCCCTCCAGGGGGACGTGCGCGAACACCGCGCACGTCTTGAGGGACTTGGAGTGAACGTGGTCGACGTTCGTACCCCGCGTGATCTTGAGACTGTCGCGGCCTTGGTACTTCCGGGTGGCGAGTCAACGGCCATATTGCACTTGCTCACCACGTCAGGCTTGCGCGGTCCGTTGCAAGAGCGACTTGACGACGGTATGCCCGCTTTCGGTACGTGCGCCGGCATGATTGTTCTCGCCCGCACAGTACGTGATGGCCGAAGTGATCAGTGGAGCTTCGGGGCTCTGGATATTGCGGTGCGTCGTAACGGTTACGGACGGCAGATTGCGTCGTTTGAATCCCCGGTGACCCTCACTGCCGGTGGACAGATTCCTGGTGTCTTTATTCGGGCACCACGGATCGAAGAGTGGGGAAGTGCCGTTGAAGTCGTCGGTTCGTACGACCACGGTGATGGCGAAACCCCAGTATGGGTACGTGAGGGCAACGTTTGGGCCTGCTCGTTTCACCCGGAATTGACGGAGAATTCGACTGTCCACCACCGATTTTTGCTCCACCACGGGCTCGTGTAATTTTCGCGAACTCGCGGACAGTTAGTCAGCGAAAGGGGTCACCATGTTGTCCTTCATGCGTCAAGGAGTAATTGCTATCACGTTGGTTCTCGCCACGCCCGGTATCGCCGCGGCGTCGGGCTGTGCGCCATGCCCGTCGCCCGAGGTCACTCTGGTGGACGCGGGGCCGTCCATGATCTACGTGGAGTGGTCGAGCGACGTGTCGGACGTCGTGGACTTCACCGTGTCGCTCGACCAGTCTGGTGTGCTCGTCGATGAGCAGACGGTGGCGGGAGACGTTACGGCGGCATCGTTCTTTGGTGTCGCTATCGGCACCGACTATCGCGTCTCGGTTACCGCCAACACGGCGACGGAATCGTTTACTTCCTCCCCGTCGGATCCGGTATCGGTGACGGAGGACTACATCGAGATTGATCCCCCCGTCCACATCACGGTGAAATTGGATCCGTCAATCGTCACCTTGACGTTGTCAGAAGACGGCAGTACGTGGGTGGCGTCACTGGCCGCGATCGACCAGGCTGGGCGTGCGGGTATCTACGGCATCAGTACCTCGGACGGGCAGAGTTGTTGGGCGTTTAGTGCGAGCGACGTGGTCGAGGGTGACGTCGTGTCGTGTGGAATTGATGTCGCGGACGACGCTTCGATGCCCGAAGTAACTGCGGCCTACTACCAAGAGGACTACGTGATGTACGCCATGCGGGATGGATCGGTTGAGCCAATTCTGACGGCAGGTGGTGAGGGTGATACAAGCTCGGTGGAGTGCGCAGCACTGACTGGCGAGTCCACCGACACGATGCCCGAGTGTTCGGCGATTGATCCACGCACCGTACCGACACCCTTTGACGATGTGATGGCGACGTCGTCACTGGTCTCGTCCCCACAACCGGGAACGGGAGTATCGGTCGCCGTGGCCGTGGCGGGACTATTGGCCAGCATGATGGTGATGCGTCCTCGACGTCGCTCGGGCACCGCTCTTATAGATTGATGTCGCCCCGCGGGGCGGGAGGCAACAATGTCCGGTCACTCAAAATGGGCGACAACTAAACACCGCAAAGGCGCACAGGATCGTGCACGGGCCAAGCTCTTCGCGAAGCTGATTCGAGCGGTGGAAGTGGCTGTTCGCGAAGGGGGAGCCGACACTGCCTCAAATGCCGCACTGCGAACCGCCTACCAAAAGGCTCGCGATGGTTCAGTGCCGTTGGACACGATTGATCGAGCGATTAAGCGAGCGAGTGGCGACCTCGATGGTGTGCGATACGAGGCGATTACCTACGAGGGATACGGACCTAGTGGGGTGGCCATCATCGTGGAGACATTGACCGACAATCGCAACCGCACGAGTCCGGAGATTCGTAATATCTTTTCGAAGAACAACGGCAATAGCGCCGAACCCGGCGCCGTGTCCTGGCAGTTTGATCGCAAGGGATCCATCGAAGTTCCCGGATCGCTGGACGAAGAATCGTTGTTGGAGACGGTCATGGAAGTTGGCGGCGAGAACCTCACGAGCAACGGGGAGAACTTTCTCGTCACGACGGAAGCCACCGAAACAGCGGCGATTCGTGAGGCTTTGGAACGCGCCGGCATCAAAGTTCTGAGTTCCGACCTCATTTTGATCCCCCAGCACTTCATCGCGGTCACCGACGAGGGTGAGGCCAAGAAGATTTTGCGCCTCATGGAAGCGCTCGATGACCATGATGACGTACAGAGCGTTTACGCCAATTTCGACATCCCCGACGCAATTTTGGCTACGTACGAGGGCTAAATCCCCCCTTTTTCGGTCATCTTCACGGTACAATCGAACATATGTTCGTAGTAGGAATCGACCCAGGTTTGACGCGCTGTGGCTTCGGTGCGGTGCGGAGCAACTTGGATGGCACCGAGAAGTTCTCGGCCGAACGAGCGGGTGTGATCGCGACGCCGCCAGCCGACTCCGTCGAGCGTCGACTGGCCGCGTTGCATGTGGACCTCTCCGAACTCTTCGATGAACTGCGACCCGATGTCGTGGTTGTGGAAAGAGTCTTTTTTCAGCGAAATGCCAAGACGGCAATTGGCGTCGCCCAGGCCGCAGGCGTTGCCATTGCTCTCGCGGGAATTAGGGAGATCGAAGTGGTGCAGTACACCGCCCAAGAAGTGAAGATGGCCGTGACAGGCTACGGAGCGGCAGCGAAGTCACAGGTTCAAGCAATGGTGGCTCGCCACTGCCAACTCGCAGAAGTGCCGGAACCTCCTGACGCTGCAGACGCACTCGGGCTAGCCGTGACTCACCTTATGAATATCCGCACGATGCGACGAATGACGGCCGTGACGCTGTGATTGGGTACCTCGCCGGTGAGATCGTGGCGAACGATTCACAAGGTCTGACGATCAATGTGGGCGGTGTGGGCTACGAGGTGAGCGTTGGCCCCGCGCTCGCGACCTTTCGCAGCGGCGCCACCGTCGAACTGTTCATTCACACCCACGTTCGCGAGGACGCAATTGTCCTGTTTGGTTTTGCAACCACAGTGGAGCGCGAAATGTTTCGCTACTTACTCTCGACACCGGGTATCGGCCCTTCCACCGCGATGGGGGCATTAGCCACCATGACCCCCGACGAACTGACGGCCGCGATCTATCGCGAAGACATTGACCTCATCGCCACGATTCCTGGAATCGGCAAGAAAACAGCAGCCCGCTTGGTGCTGGAGCTCGCCGGTCGACTTCCGGCGCTCCATGAATCAGATCGGAAGAGCGTCGTGTAGGGAAAGAGTGTAGATCTCGGTGGTCGCCGTATCA
>CAXBRG010000105.1:0-4823 GCA_963977995.1 uncultured bacterium
GAGGACGCCGCGCAGGGCTACGGCGTCGGCGCGATCGCGAACCTCGCGAAGCGCGTGGCGCTCGTGCGGCACTCCGGCGGCCGGGCCGTCGCGGCGGACGCGGGCAGGTTCTGTCCCAGTTGCTCCGCGAGGGTGTGAGCCCAGGCCATGGAACTAGAAGCGGCGTCCAACGTATCGGGTGAAATCTGCGCACGGTAGGGCTCAAACAAAGTACGCACCCCCGGGGCAAAAACGGATGAAAATACTGATCCCGAAACGGCCACCCCCAGAGTGCCACCGAGCTCTCGCGTTACGGAGTTGACGGCTGAGCCCGACGCAATCTGTTGAGGCTCTAAGGAGCCCATGATCGAGGCCGTCGACGGTGGATTGATCAGACTGAAGCCAAAGGCCATGGTGATCATGGAGAGGACAATGGGACCGAAATACGCCGTGGAGGAATCCTGGATTCCCATCCACGCCACCCCCGCGGCCATCAACACAACTCCAGTAACCACCACGTAGCGAACTCCCACCTTGAGGGCAATGACCGCCGCGAGCGGCATCATCACCATCGTGGTGAGCGCAAAGGGCAGGGTGTGCACTCCCGCCGAGAGGGGGCTCATACCCCGAACGGTCTGGAAATACTGCGTCACAAGGAAGATGAATCCAAAGAGTGTGAAGAACGCGAGTCCGATGCCACCAGCGCCGCCACTAAAGGGACCTCGGCGAAACATTCGGACGTCAAAAAGTGGAAAGGATTGACGCAGTTCAACGACGACAAACGACGCCAATAACACGACACTCGCACCAAAGAGGCCCACGGTGGGGACCGAACCCCACCCCCAGTTGGGCCCTTCGATCAGCGCGAAGACGAGGGCGGAGATGCCTGCGGTACCCAGGACAAGTCCCGGCAGATCGAGCGGTCGCCTTTCCGGAGCGCGCGTTTCAGGAATCAACCAGATGCCAAGCCCGAGAGCAATCGCCACCAGTGGCACGTTGACCAAAAAGACCGAGCCGTACCAAAAGTGATCGATAAGAAATCCGCCGGTAATCGGACCAAAGGCCACCGCCAATCCCGACACGGCGCCCCAGAGTCCGAAGGCCTTCGCACGTTCGGCCGAGTCGGGGAAGGCCACGGTCAGAACCGACTGCGTCGAAGGAAAGACGAATGCGGCGGCGGCGCCCATCAAGGCTCGAAACAGAATCATGCTGAAGCTCGAAGTGCTGAATGCCGCTCCGACGCTAAAGAGTCCAAAGAACAACAGACCCGCATGCATGACACGCTTGCGACCAAAGCGATCGGCAATA
Organism: uncultured bacterium; assembly: GCA_963977995.1. Taxonomy (GTDB): domain Bacteria; phylum Actinomycetota; class Acidimicrobiia; order Acidimicrobiales; family RAAP-2; genus RAAP-2. Next base: position 1,288 of record CAXBRG010000105.1, read on the forward strand.
CCGGCACCCGCAAGGAGCAGACCGGCAAAGGGCAGGGAGTACCCGTCCACAATCCACTGCAGGGCCGACGTTGACGCATTCAAGTCACGTTGGAAGCTCGGCAGGGCAACGTTCACAATCGTGTTGTCGACGACAACGAGGAACACGGAAAGGCAGAGAACGCCAAGGATGGCCCAGCGGTTCGTAGGTCGCGACATACTGCTCCTTATGGAATGGTGTTCCATAATTGTAGCACGTTGTTCTATAATTAGTTCGTGACCCGCGCGCGCACCAAGTCAGAGGAGATCGAGAGTCGCCTGACCACAGCCGCCCTTGATGTTCTGGCCCACGAGGGTCCCCACGCTCTTTCAATCCGCCGTGTTGCGGCCGCAGCGGGGGTCGCCCCCATGGGCATCTACGCACGCTTTACCTCAAAGAGTGGGCTCATCGACCATCTCTTAGGCGTGGGATTTGCCCGCCTTCGTAGTGCACTCGCCGTCACCGCTCCGTCACCGACCGAGGCTCTCGTCGCCTGCGGGCGGGCCTATCGAGCGTTCGCCCTGGAGAACCCCGATCTGTATCGACTGATGTTTGCCCGGAGTGCGAGTGCACTGCGGCACGACATGGGCCTCGATGCGGCCGCAGAGGCGGTAGCGGCATTCGGCACCCTCGAAAGTCACGTGCGTGCACTCGAAGCGTCTCTCGACGCTCACGCAGTTCCGACGGTCGATAGTGCCATGTTGTTCTGGTCCGTCGTGCACGGATTTGTCCACTTAGAACTTGAGGACAAACACTTTTCCGAAAACCGTGACGGTAACTTTGATGATCTGTTACGCGTGACCGTCAGCGGTATGTCACAACACATTCATCAGCGCTCGTCTCACTAACGAAAGTCGCGAGATGGCGGAGCCGCAACGCTGATATCGAGCGCCTCGGCATACTCCGCCGCAATAGCGAGGGAGCCCTGCCCTCTTTCTAACGTTCCGCGCACCAACAAAAACGTGGCGTGGCGTGCCACGGCCTCCCAGCGTCGCCACGCACCTTTCGAGAAGATCACATTCACGTGGCCGGTCTCATCTTCCAGATTGAGAAAAACGGCGCCACGGGCCGTTTCGGGATGTTGGCGATGCGTCACCACGCCGGCAACGACGACCCGGTGAGCCTCGGCACCGACTAACGCCTCGGCACGCGTCACCCCGCGGTTCGTCAGCTCATCGCGCATGTAGGCCATCACCGTGGCATCGGTGGTCAAGCCCATGGACCAGATATCGTCCGCCACGCGTTCGAAGTTGGTTGGCGCGGGTAGCGCAGGAGGGGCTGTCCCCGTCACCACTCCAGGTAGGCGGTCGATGGCAACGTGTGCGAGCGCACCGGCTCGCCACACTGCGCTCCGGCGCGAGTCGGCGAAGTCATCAAGGGCGCCCGACATTGCGAGTGCCTCCGTCTGAGTAGATCGCAGTCCCGCATCACGAACGAGCGTCTCCATATCTCGCCACGGCGCACCATCGGCAATCGCCCGGGCGGACGCAGCCGAGATGCCACGAATGCCGCTGACCCCCAAACGAACGGCGGGCCTGACACCACACCACTCCACGGTGGCGTTCGGAGACTTACTCTGCACGCTGGGCCGCAGAACCTCAACGTCGTGTCGCTGGGCATCGGCCACCAGACTCTGCGGGGACCAGAAACCGAGTGGCTGCGCATTCAACAGCGCGGCGAGATAGGCCGCTGGGTAGTGCAACTTCAACCACGCCGAGCAGTACACGAGGTGGGCAAATGATACGGAGTGGCTTTCGGGAAAACCAAAGTTCGCGAACGCCGACAGTGCGTCCCAGAGACGATCGGCATCAACGCCCACAATCTCGAACTGTGCCATGCCTTCGTAAAAACGACTCTTGAGCCGCGCCATTCGCAACTCCGATCGCTTGGATGCCATCGCTTGGCGTAGTTCGTCGGCCTCCGCGGGTGAGAAACCGGCCACGGCCACGGCCATCTCCATGAGCTGTTCTTGGAACAGCGGCACACCCAACGTTCGGCGCAGGATTGGTTCGAGACGGGGATGCAAGTAGGTCACGGGTTCCTCTCCGCGACGGCGACGAATGTAGGGATTGACCGATTGACCCTGAATCGGGCCCGGCCGAATCAACGCCACCTCAATAACGAGATCGTAGAAACATCGGGGTTGCACGCGAGGCAGTGTCGCCATCTGAGCCCGTGACTCCACCTGAAAGAGACCTACGGAGTCGGCACGACACAGCATGTCGTAGACAGCATCGTCGTGTGGCAGATCACCAAGGTCGATGTGGTCACCATGAAACTCCGCAATCAGATCCACGCACCGGTGAAGCGCATCCAACATGCCGAGTCCCAAGAGATCAAACTTGATGAGACCCGCCGCCGCGCAGTCATCTTTATCCCACTGCACCACAGAGCGCCCCGGCGTCCGACCCCACTCCACGGGACAGACCTCCACCAGCGGGCGATCGCAAATCACCATGCCCGCCGAGTGAATACCGAGGTGTCGGGGACGATGTAGGAGATCGTCAGCTCGAGCAACAATCTCCGAACGGTGCTCGTCGGGAATATCACCCGGATCGGCATACCCAAAGACTCGGGCGACATCACGCAGTGCTGAGCGAGGCCGATAGGTAATGACGTTGGCGACTTGAGCGGCGTGACGTCGGTCGTACCGGCTGTACACATACTGAATCACCTCTTCACGGCGGCCTGACTCGATATCAACATCAATGTCGGGCGGGCCGTCACGCGACGTTGATAAAAATCTCTCAAAAAACAGTTGGAGCCGAACAGCGTCGGCGTTGGTGATACCGAGGGCGTAACACACTGCGGAGTTAGCCGCCGAACCACGCCCCTGGCAGTAGATGTTGGAGCGACGACAGAACTCGGTGATGTCCCACACAATCAAGAAGTACCCCGCAAGACCGAGCTGCTCAATCACTGATAGCTCATGGTCGATCTGTCGCCACGCACCAGGGACTCGCTCAGAATCGCGAGGTCCGTATCGGCGTTCGGCACCCTCAGTCACTCGATCCACAAGGAACTGTTGCTCACTCACACCGCGCGGAGTCGGGAAAACGGGCAGTTGTGGGGCAATAAGTCGTAGATCGAATGCAACGGACGATGCAATCTCCCCCGCCGCATCGACCACGCCGGGCCAGCGCGCAAATCGAGTGCGCTGTTCCGCATCGCTCCGCAACGCGGCACCAGATGAAGGAGAGAGCCAACCTGACATCTCGTCAAGGGACCGGTGGGCGCGAACCGCCGAAAGGATGTGGGCGCGATGCAATGTCGACGGAGTGGCATAGTGCACATTCCCCGTAGCGACGAGGTCGCAGTGTTGTCGAATGGCCATGCGTGCGAGTTCATCGTTACGAATGACATCATCGGGGTGGCCGTGATCCCATATCTCGACCGTGAGAGATTCGCCATAGAGATCACGTAGTTCACTGAGCCGACGCTCAGCCGCACTCGGGCCAGATAGAACCAATGTGCGCGTGAGTGGACCTTTACGACACCCGGTGAGAATCCGCCACCAC
>CAXBRG010000106.1:0-4798 GCA_963977995.1 uncultured bacterium
GGCGCTCAAGACGCCGGGCGGCGTCGATGGCGACGCGCTGAAGCCGGGCACCCAGAACGCCGTCACCCAGGTCTACGAGGGGCTGACCGCCTATGCGCGGACCGTCGACGCCGACGGCGTCGGCCGCCTCGACTTCACCAGGGTCGTGCCGCACCTCGCCGAGGGCTGGACCGTCACGCCCGACGGCAGGAGGGTGACGGCGTCGCCGAGCGTGAAGTGCGAACCGGTCACCATGCCGGCGTAGGTTCGACCGCCACCGGGTTGGCGCAGCACCCACTGGATGGGCAGGCGGGCGCCGGCTTCTGAGTTCGCCCACAGACCGGCGGGAGCCTCTTCGAGAGCTTGGAGAACGGTGGGGCCGGTGTACCACGAGGCCTCGAAGCCCCTCTCGACCACGTTGTCACCGCGCAGGGCTGACACCGGAATAACGACGGTGTCGGAGAACCCCAGTCGAGTTCCCACCTCGTTAATTTGAGCGACCACCGCGTCGTAGACGGACTGTTGCCACTGGGCGAGATCCATCTTGTTGGCAGCCACGATGACGTAGCGCACACCGAGGAGGGCGGCGATACACAGGTGGCGGCGCGTCTGCTCCTTGAGGCCCTCGTTGGCGTCGAGAACAACGAGGGCGACGTCCGCCGTCGAGGCTCCCGTCGCCATGTTGCGCGTGTACTGCACGTGACCGGGGCAGTCGGCGATGACGAACTTGCGGGTGGGGGTGGCGGCGTAGCGATACGCCACGTCGATGGTGATGCCCTGTTCTCGCTCGGCCCGCAAGCCGTCCGTCACGAAGGAGAGGTCCAGGTCACCAACGCCGCGCTTCGCCGACGCGGTCGCGACGGCTTCGAGTTGGTCATCAAAGAGTTGCCGAGTGTCAACGAGTAAGCGACCAATCAACGTCGACTTGCCATCGTCCACCGACCCGACCGTGGCAAAACGTAAGAGATCGGACGTGCCGTCGCTCATTAGAAGTATCCCTCGCGCTTGCGATCTTCCATCGCTGTTTCGCTAAATCGATCATCGGCACGCGTGGCCCCGCGTTCCGAAACATTGGTAACGGCAATCTCACTGATGATGGCGTCGATGCTCTCGGCCGCGGAACGAACCGCACCGGTGCAGGTGGCATCGCCGACGGTACGGAAGCGAACGAGATGGCGCTCCACAACTTCACCCGGCTCGGGGTGGACGAACTCGCCCACGGCGAGCCACATACCGTCACGCTTGATCACCGGCCGCTCGTGAGCAAAGTAAATCGTCGGCAGCGGGACGTTCTCTCGCTTGATGTAGTTCCAGATGTCTAATTCCGTCCAGTCCGACAGTGGGAATGCTCGAAGGTTCTCACCGGCGTTCACGCGCCCCTGGTAGAGCTGCCACAACTCCGGTCGCTGGCTCTTGGGATCCCACTGTCCGAACTTGTCGCGGAAGGACAAGACCCGCTCCTTGGCCCGCGCCTTGTCTTCATCACGACGGGCGCCACCGAACGCGGCGTCGAACTTGTGGCGTGAGATGCCATCGAGGAGTGCCACAGTTTGGAGCCGGTTGCGCATCCCCAACGGACCCGGGTCGGGAACGCGACCCTTGTCGATGGCCTCTTGGACGCTGGCCACCTCAAGTCGCAGGCCCAACGTCGCAACCCGCTCGTCGCGGTAGGCGATGACTTCGGGGAAGTTGTGGCCCGTGTCCACGTGCATGACGGGAAATGGGAGTTTTTGTGGGGCGAAGGCCTTCACGGCGAGATGGAGAAGCACCGCCGAATCTTTGCCTCCCGAGAAGAGAAGAACGGGTCGTTCACACTCGGCCACGACCTCGCGAATAATGAAGATGGCGTGAGCCTCCAGGATGTCGAGATGATCTACCGAGGTGGGGGAGGATGTCGTCATGGGTGCATTTGCGCGGACACGTGGCGCAGGTCAATACTAGTTATCGTCGCGAAAATATCGTGAAGCGAACGCAGTCGAACGGTGGAAAACATGGCACAAAGTGATGCACATCGTTACGACTTCGTAACGATTGCGGCTCAACTGGAGTCCGCCACTCCGACCGAAATCATCGCGTGGGCCCTCGAGCAGTTTGGCGGGGATACGACCTTCGCCTGCAGTTTTGAGGACGTCGCGCTCCTCCACCTTCTTCGTCAGCAGCAAGCCGACATCGAAGTGATCTTCCTCGATACGGGTGGCCACTTTGCTGAGACGTACGAGTTTGTGGATCGCCTCACCCGTGACTGGCACCTCAATCTGCGCCGGGTAACCCCGGGTCCGGACGCCGCCGATACGCCGTGTGGCGTTGGCAACTGCTGCGAGCGTCGCAAAGTCGAACCTCTGCAGCGGGCCGTCGCGGGCAAAGCGGCGTGGTTCACCGGTGTGAAGCGAGTGGATGCGCCGACGCGCGCTGGGATGCCCGTGGTGAGCTTCGATGAGAAGTTCGGTCTCGTGAAGGTCAATCCTCTGGCCACCTGGACCGACGAAGATGTCGCGTATTTCTTGGCATCTGAGGGTTTGCCCGAGCATCCGCTGTGGTCGCAGGGGTACGCCTCAATCGGATGCGCTGCGGTGACGATCAAGCCACTCCCGGGTCAGGACCGTCGAAGTGGACGGTGGGCGGGGAGCGAAAAGGAAGAGTGCGGTCTCCACGACGGGTGAGTATCCACCAAAATTTCCCTTGATTTCGCTATTTTTTCACTAGAAGAGAGCAGCAAGGGGTGTCGGAAACCAATGAGACTCTTCCTCGGGGTGTTATTGCTGATGTGGGCAGGTGTAGCCGTCCACGTTTTCGGCTCTGGTTTTCGCGATTGGAATCGATTTAGGACGCTCAACCTTTTATCGCGAATAAGCGGAAAATCGGCTGAAAACAGCGATACCTTGCATCACGTGCATGCGGAACCACATTCCGAAATTCGGACCCGCTCCCACGAGGTTCTTGCGCCGGCGCCCAGCGTTCGCATGACCAGAATCGATGAGCGTGTGGCCTCGACGGGGACCTTCGTTGATCCGTGGACCAATGAACAGATTGATTACAACGGCGACGTTGTCACACAGAGCGCTCCGGTCCGCACCGCGACATTGAACCCCCGTGCGGAGGCGTATCGCGGGATTCGTCCCGAGGCACTCGAAACGCAACGACGCCCTCTCGCTCCGAGTCCCGATCGACCGATGTCCGCCACGCGTAGGGCGGCACTTCGCCGTCGCATGATTTTGAAGTACTTAGCGATCTCTATCTCGGTGACCACGGTTCCCGCTGTTCTGACGAGCTGGACTCTTTTCGTCGCCTCCGCATCAATTGTGTGGCTCGCGGCGATTGCGTGGATCAGCTTGTCGATTCGCCAGTTTGTGGTGACGGTCCTTCGACCCTCGAGCGCCGGACTTCTCGGGGTTGGGGAGCCTGCAATCCCGGACAACGTTATTTCCATTCGTCGAGCAGTCCTCGAAGAGGAAGAGTTCGCACCGACGGCCGCGGTCGACGAGTTCTACGACCCCCAGACGACGGGCGGTTTTCGTCGTGCGCAGTTTGCCGTTGGTGAGTAGCTAAATCGACTTCGCTACACTGAAGAGTCCCTACGGGGGGTTAGCTCAGTTGGTAGAGCGCGTCGTTCGCAATGACGAGGCCAGGGGTTCGAATCCCCTACTCTCCACTCCCTTCGATCGACGGCGAAACGTCGATCGAATTCGTTTGCGAGAGCAAACTACGCTACGAACGTGAAGTTTCCCCGGCCCTTTCGCCGTCGTTCGACGACTCCCGAACCCGGAGCCTTTGAGCCCGGTATCGAGATTCGCAAGGGTCGACCCTATGACCCGTCATGGGATCTGTGGCGTCCGAAACGTCGGTGGCCCGGTGTTGTGATTACCGCCGTCATCGTGGCCGGCTTCGTGGCGGTTCTCGGATATCGCTACACCACAACACCCACCGCCCTGCCATCGGCCTTCGCACCCACGTCGACGTCTCAGTTACAGCCTCCCTACTTTCCTCCCGTCAATCCCAAGTCCGCGGCACTGCAGACGTTGACGGGTTCAAAGAATCGCACCATGGTGCCGGTGTCGGCCACTGGCGGACTGATGGTGTGGTACTTCCAGTGTCGCTGCTTCGCGAACTTCGGGATCATCGTGCACGACAGTGCCGGACAAGTGGTTGATATTCCCTCCAACGCCACCGGAGTCGTGACGTCCGCCGTTCCGGCGCGATACGCCAAAGGCCGTTACACGTTGGACGTGATTGCGGACGGGGCTTGGACGATCTCTCTCATCGATCCCCACGGACTCTCACCCCTGCCACTGCCGTACTCCTATCTGAGTACCGGTCGCAGTGTTCTCGGGCCCTTTAAGGGACCCGCGGCCAAGTTTGAGGTCGACTTTGCGGGGGCCATTGGCGCACGGATGTCGATGACGATTTCTGACGGTACGTCCACGATGCCCTCGTTGGCCCTGCTGGACTCGACCATGTTCGTCAAGAAGTTCACCTTGAACAAACTCCCCAATCGTTACTGGTTGATAGTTGACGGCAACGGGTTCTGGAACGTCAAGGTCAATCCGTAACGATGCCTCGCATCAGTGTGGTCATTCCCGCGCACGATGCCGAGACCACGCTCGCCACAACCGTGGAGTCCGCGCGACTCGCGGGCGCTGACGAAATACTCGTCGTCGACGATGGGTCTCGGGACGGAACGCGCGCGCTCGCCCGACAACTCGCGGGAGTGCGGTTGATTGAGCGCGACCGTGCGGGTGGTCCCGGCGTGGCGCGCAACGCCGGGCTAGCCGCTTCGACGGGCGACTTTGTCGTTTTTCTTGACAGCGACGATCGCATGACA
>CAXBRG010000107.1:0-4793 GCA_963977995.1 uncultured bacterium
CTATGGATTGATACCAGTGAGCAAAGTGAAGACGAGACGCTGGCCATCATCTATGAAAGATGAGAATAAAGGTTAGACCACCCTTGCGACAATTGACGGAAGCCCTGGGCCCCGCTGTGGCCCCAGACGGGCGTGTAGCGGCCCGGCTGGGTGCCGTAACGGCAATGGCTGACATCTGGGACGTTGAATCTCAACAGGGAACTCTCGAGATCGTCGTTTTCATGTTGGCGGTTGCTTGCTGACCAGCGGTGACTGGGATGCTTCAACCGGTCATGTGGCCAACGTGCGGTACTGCGGTACCTTTCGGATTCATGTCAGGCTCCGGGGAGAGCCGAAACTTTTACCTACCGCGATCACTTCCTGATCATTGTGCACGGCGCTGCCACCTGGGGAATCTGGAGCTTCGCAAAGGAACGTCGAAATGGTTAACGCCACCTTGAGGTCAGCTCGCCACCCCTGAACCACTACCACGGTCTGGGGGGGGTGACACCCTTGCCCTCAAGTTCCTCATTGATTGCAGGGACTTTCAAACCCACAGGCCACATGAGTCCGTGGAAAATATGGTGGGCGGTACAGGACTTGAACCTGTGACCCCTTGCGTGTCATGCAAGTGCGCTACCAGACTGCGCCAACCGCCCGAGACGTAAATCCTACCACCGGCGCTCGGAAGGCTTTAAAAGTCGTCAGAAAGGAAGTCGGACTCGTTCTCGAGCTGGTGCGTTTTTATCTGCTGTAACCACACTTCTACCGCAGCACGGGCGTCCCCCAATGAATCGTGACCACCGGGTTGCACGCCATAGTGCTCACAGAGTGCGGTGAGGCCTCTTCGACGAGTTATGTCGGGCCAGTGGACGCGATCAAAGGCACAGACATCAATGATCTCGGGCCAAATGACGGGTTTGAAAAAATCACGATGAATTAGATTTGGTTTCATCATTGCGAGAATTCTGCTGGCCGACGCCGATCGTTGGAAGTAGGTCCTAGTCTCATGTCGCGAGTTCTCTTCCCCTGTTTCAACAGAGCCACTGACGTCGGCAAATTCATCTCTATGGCTGACGGGAATTTTGAAATCGGCCCGTATGTGACTCGACCAGTCAAAACGTAAATTGCCATAACGCAGGGCCATCGATCTCAACATGTCAAAATCAAATTTCGGGAAGGCCCCCACGGTGCGGGCTCCCTGGTCCCGGAATTCATGAAGCAGACGAATGGCTTTCGCCACTCCCTCGGCCGGTGAGTACGGTCCGCCCCAGGCGGAAGTTCGCTGTCTGAGATCCTCGAGTTGTAGCCCATGAACTTCGAGGGCTCGGGGGTGGATGGGACGGTCGGTATAGGCGAAGAACTGGCCGGACTCCTCGGGCGAGTACCGCCCATCACGAAAAACGGCGAAGCCGTAGGAGATGATCTCGTCCTCGTTGGTGTCGAGACCCGTGGTTTCGGTATCAAAACCGACAATCAGCGGCGGGATCTCGACGTGATAACTCATGGGGCCACTCTGCCACGTGGCTGTGACCCCGAAAAGAGAGCGTCCTGGAGGCGGCGCCCGGATTCGAACCGGGGTGGAGGGCTTTGCAGGCCCCTGCCTAACCACTCGGCCACGCCGCCAGGAAGGATGAGCCTACTAGAGGTCACGAAGTGCCCTACTTCTTTACGAATGCTTGCACCACCGCGTACAAGATGCCGACGGCCACCAACAACTTGATAATGACCCACAGAAAGCCCGTCAAGAAGGACACGAGCGTGTAGAGAATCACCAGTGCGGCGATCAGACCGACGACAATGAGAAATGATTTCACACACGTGAATTTACCGGCATTTTGGCGTGCGAGGACTTCAGGCGCTGATACCTTCCACTTATGGTCACCGAGTCCCTCAAGTCGCAACGCGATGTTCTCATCGCCGACGGTGCACTCCAGGGCCTCACATTCACTCACGAGTTAGCTCGCCGGGCCGACGAGTGGCTGCGTTCAGTCGCGGCGGCGGCGCCGGGGGCCGACGAGAAACGCATGGCACTCATCGCCACCGGTGGCTACGGACGAGGACAGCTCGCCCCCTACTCCGACCTCGACCTCCTCGTGGTCCACTCATCTCATCGCAGTGTCGGCACCTTTGCCGAGTCACTCTGGTATCCCATCTGGGACCAGGGTTTCGGTCTCGACCACGCCGTGCGGACGCCGAAAGAGGTCGCCCGGGTGGCGGCCGATGATCTCCGCGTCTCCCTCGGACTTCTCGACGGACGTTGCATCTGGGGTTCAGCGGAACTCGCCGAGGACGTCCTCGCTGATGTTCGTCGAGCGTGGCGGAGCCACGTGGGTCACCAGTGGCTCCCCGAACTCGAATCTCAGGTGCGTCGCCGCCACGCCGACCACGGTGATCTCGCCGACCTGCTGGAACCCGATATCAAAGAGTCGCACGGTGGACTCCGGGACCTCAATGTTCTGCGCGCCATTGCCATCGCGTTTCCCGACTTAGAACGCTTCATCGCCGTGGAGGCCATCGATGAGGCCGAAGAGGTTCTTCTCACCACTCGCGTCGCCCTCCATCGACTCGCCGGGCGCGACCGCAACACGTTGCTCTTGCAGGACCAAGACGAGATTGCCCGCAACGTGCACGCTGACGACGCCGACGCCCTCATGCGCAGTGTCTCCGCCGCGGCGCGCACCGTCGCTCGCGCCACCGACACGGCGTGGCGCCGACGTCGAGCGTGGCAGAACGAACGACACGGCGACGTCAGTGAGGTGCAACCTCTGGAGGCGGGTATCACCCTGGAGGACGGAGAGGTGAAGCTGTCGTCCGACGTTCTGGTCGGCACTGACCCATCACTCCCCCTGCGCTTGGCCGCGGTGGCGAGCGAACACGACGCACCGATCGCAATCGACAGTCTCGACACTCTCGCGGCGGGTTGGTCGGCACCGGACACGCCGTGGGACGACGATCTGCGCAACGCCTTTCTTCGCTTGCTCGCCTCGGGTCCGGGGGTCATCGCGGCGGTGGAGGCCCTCGAGGTGCGCGACCTCTTTACCCGGTACCTCCCCGAGTGGCAGTTCGTTCGTTCCTATCACCAGCGCAACGCGTATCACCGTTACACCGCCGACCGACATCTTCTTGAAGTGGTCTGTCACGGTCAACAACTCACGTCGACCGTGTCACGCCCGGACCTCTTGTTATTTGGCTGTCTCTTTCACGACATCGGTAAGGGCCATCCCGGCGATCACACGGAAGTGGGGATCGAGATTGTCAAGCGAGTCGGTACTCGGATGGGTTTTTCTGATAGCGACACCCACGTACTCGTGCAACTCGTTCGCCACCACCTGCTTCTCGCCGACACCGCGACGCGGCGCGATCTGGACGACCCCGCCACGAGTCGAATGGTGGCGGCAGCCGTCGGTGACGAAGTAACTCTCGAACTTCTCCACGCCCTCACGCAGGCCGACGGACTCGGGACCGGCTCTACGGCGTGGGGACCGTGGAAGGACGGACTGGTTCGCGAGCTCGTCCGCCGTGTTCGCGACACGCTGCGGGGTCACGACGTGGTGATCACACCACGGGACCACACCGACCTGATTCGCACGGCCCGCCGTGACGGTGTCGTGGTGCGTCGCGAGGGTGAGTGGATTGCCGTGGCGGCCCCCGACCAACCCCGACTTCTCGCCACGATCACGGCGGCCCTGAGTGTGGCCGGTGTCAATATTCGCTCGGCCGATCTCGTCGCGGAAGACGGGGTGGCCCTCGACCGATTCTTCTGCGCACCGGGCCCGTCGGGATGGCCCGAACCGGAACGGTTGTCGGGTGAGATTGCCGCCGGGTTGGCCGGCGAACGAGACTTCGACACCCTCCTCGCCAATCGCGCGGCGAACTACCGCGCTCCCCGACAGTCAGCCCACCACGTCCCCACCGTGGTCGAATTTGTCCCGGCGGCCTCGGATCACGCCTCAGTCTTGGAGTTACGTACGCGTGACACGCTCGGACTTCTCAGTGCCGTCACGCGACTGTTGGCGGACGCCGGGATCGACATCTCCGCCGCGCGACTCTCAACGGTCGGTGATACTGCCATTGACACCTTCTATCTCACGACCGACGCCCACCCACTCTCCCCCGAGAGTGAGGCGGGCATCCGCGAGGCACTACTTCACCTTCTCACGACCGACGTCGACGAACGGCACTGATACTCTCGCCGGGTGCGGCGTCGCGTTCTCCTCTTCCTCGTCGCCGTGGTCCTTCTCGTGCCGGGAGTCAACGTCACCAGTGCCCCGAAGTCCGCGCAGGCGGCCACCCCGTGGACGGCTTCATCGCTCGCCGCCCTCGTCACGGCGTCACTGTCGGCCACGACCGTGCCGAAGAATCTCAACCCCTCACTACGTGCCGCATTGCCGGTGGCGAATACCAACGCGGGACTCTCTCGCTACGTGAACGAGGTGACGGCGTGTGACCCCATTCGCCACGTGGAGTCCGCCCGCCGACCACGACCGTGTTTCTTTGGGGACACTCACGCGACCACCACCATGACCATCTTCGGCGGTGGATCGAACTTGGCCTGGACGGTCGCCCTCGATCGTCCTCTCTCGTCCGCTCACATTCGCATCGCCCTGTTTGAGTTCTCGGGCTGCATGAGCCCGAACCTCACGGCATCGCCCACGTTGTTCCCTCAGGCGTGGCAGAACTGCAATCGGTGGCACGCGGCGTTGCCCGCGGCCATTGCCGCGACTCACCCGAGCATCGTTCTCACCTCCTCGGGTGCCTACGAATCACCCGACACCAACGCCACCTGGGTTGCGGCCTACGCCGACCAGATC
>CAXBRG010000108.1:0-4745 GCA_963977995.1 uncultured bacterium
ATTTGCTCACCACTTTGCTGGTGACGGTAATGACGTCACAGTCGGCAAACTCGGTGCCCGATGAGGCCGCGGCCGCAAGGATGGCTTCCGCCAAACTGTCGCCTTCTCGTATCTCGGGAGCGCCGGAGAGTGCGGTGATCTGCAACGAGGTCACGCCAGCACCGTTCGAACGAGTTGATCGGCGTGGCCGGGGTCGGCCATCACGGTGGTGGTCACGCGCACTGCGACACCCGTGGCTTCTACTTCCCGAGCATCGGCGCGATCGACTTCGTCGATGACCAGAGTTGAGACGTAGTCGGCGTAGTACTTCGCAATGCCCACATTGGAAGCCCCAAAACCCAGCTCATTCATTAAGCGGTCCGCGGGACCCTTGAGGGCGCTACCACCAACAAAGGGAGAAATGGCTGTCACGTGGTCGCGCCGTGCGACGAGGATGTCGCGAAATCCAGGAATGGCGAGAATCGGTTCGATAGATAAGACCGGATTCGATGGCGCAATGACGATTCGCTCCGCTGTCTGCAACGCGGTGAGTGCAGCGTCGGAGGGACGGGCCGTGGCGGCCCCCTCATAACGAATTGACTGAGTCGTGACGCTGTGGTGGTGTTGAACAAAGTAACTCTGGAAGGTCAGTTCGCCAATCTCGGTATCCAATATCGTCGCCACGGGATCGTCGCTCGCGGGCACAATTGCGAGACCCAGCCCCCGTCGAGCGGCTATTTCGCTGGTGACGAGAGACTTGGTCGCACCCTGTGACAGCCGTTGCGATCGATAGAGGTGGGTAGCGAGGTCGCGGTCACCCAGTGAGAACCAGTTATCGCCCCCGAGTTCACCGAGTTCGGCCATTACTCGCCACGACTCCTCGGTGAGGCCCCACCCCCGCACTTCGTCGTTCAGTCCCGACAAGGTGTAGGTGATGGTGTCGATGTCAGGGCAGATGGTGAGACCATGCATCACGAGGTCATCGCCCACATTCACGATCGCCGTGAGAGTGCTGTCATCGTGACGTCGTCGGAGAGCCCGCAGAAAGCGAGCAGCTCCCACACCACCACACAGAACGGCAATCACAGTGTGACTTTAGGGGAGCACCGTCAGGCTCGGATTCGTCGTCCTGGGACTGGCCGACATGGTGCGGAAATGAGGTTGTTATGTGTGGTTGAGGTATCTGCCGTTATTCGCCCACCGGTGTCGCGTGATTATTTACTCGATAGAAACCTGCTAAAACTGCGGAGATGATTTCCGAAAATACAGACGCCGAAAAGCCATTTCGACGGATGGTCATCATCGTTGCGGGTGCAGCGTTATTGGTCTATGGACTTGGTGCTCGCACCATGGGGATCGAGCAGTTGGACTGTGGGTACTCCACGTCACAATGCGGTACGACACGTGGACTCGCCTGGTTCCCCTTGGTCGTCGTCGTGATTGGTTCCTGGATGTTGGCATCGCAGTGTCTCAATCTTCGGGCGTTCAAAAACATGTACATGTTCGGCATCATGGTGATTTCGTTTGCGGCGCTCAGTGCCCTCCTGGGAAATCTGGCCTGTGGCTTGAACAATCAGTCATCGAATTTTTCGGGGTGCACGTCCGCGACCGCGTCGGGATTTATTCAAGTGGGACTATCGGGCACCGTGATTATTTCCATGGCTACGTACTTTTTGATGCGTCGGCTGGAATCCGTCCGGGGAGCGTCGATGGAGATTTCCCGACGCTCTATTCAAGAACTCCTCCGCGACTGGCGATTTGTCGTGCGGTACGGACCACTCACGATCGTGGCGCTGTACTTCCTCTTCGTTCTGGGATCGTCGCTCAATGGTGTTCTCGTGTTTTCCTCCGTCGCGGCTCTCGGTGTCAACGCCGTATTTGGACGTCGATGGGGACGCGAGCTCGCCGAGCATGAAGCTCTCGCGGCGGAGTTGACCACGTCGTAAGTCAGTCGGCTTCGCCCTGCGAAGTCACGTGGCTAAAGTCTCAGTTCATGACCTCCGATGTCGTGAGTGCGGAGTGGGCAACTGCGTGGTCGGTTGTCGATCGCGCCGGTCGGGTAGTCCACTCGACGGGACCTCGCGATATACGTATCCCGTGGACTTCCGTCAGCAAGTTGACCGTGGCCTTGCTGGTCGGCTACGACGTAGCGGCGGGTAGGTGTGCCGCTACTGATGCATTAGGACCCGAGGGTTCGACTATCGCTCATCTCTTGAGTCATGCGTCGGGGCTCGGCCCGGATGCCTCGGCACTGCGTAGTGGCGTGGGAAGAAAGAGGATCTATACGTCTTTTGGCTACGAGCTGTTGGTCGCGTTCCTCGGAGGCGTCGAGAACGTCGTCGGGCGGGCGAAGAACGAACTGGGTCTGACGTCGGTCGTGAGTGACGGCTCCCTCGCGGGGGGACTGATGGGAACCCTTGAGGACGTGGAAGAAGTTGCTCGGCGGTGGCTCGGCGGCGACCCCGTCCTGAGCGGATATCTGCCAACCATGACCGCGCCGTTTCTTCCGGAACTCGACGGCGTGGTACCGGGATTTGGACGATTCGATCCCTGCCCCTGGGGGCTTGGTCCCCAGATTCATGGAACGGGGGGTCACTGGATGGGTGCAAATTGGCCCGCCACGTCGTTTGGGCACTTCGGTCAATCCGGCTCGATGGTGCTCGCCGACCCCGAGCACCATCGTGCGCTCGTCGCGGTGAGTGATCGTGGCTTCGGGAGTTGGGCCGTGGCAACGTGGCCGACGTGGACCTCGGCCTGTCACAAGGAGTTCATTGCGTGACATCACTACGCGTTGCTCTCGACCTCGCCGGCTCGTTGGAGCCGATGGGAGATTCAATGGTCGCCCTCTCGGAGGCACTCGTCGAGCAGGGAATTGCGGTGGTTCCGTATACGTCAGTGCGGGGGAGTTACGGCGCGCTGCGACCCCACCGTTTCTACGAGCCACTTCCTTTCATGTGGCGTCGGGGGCGTGGTCTCGCGATTGACCGCCTCTTGCCACCAGTCGACATCATTCACGTGGCGGGGTCTCACGTTCCACCGACCGTTCGAACACCACTCCTCATTTCCGTCGATGACCTACGACCACTGTTGAGTCGGGAGGACGCCCGACGAGTGGGTCAACTGCGGCACGCCGTGGCTCGTGGGGCGCTCATCGTGGCAACGTCCTACGCCGCACGTCGTCAGGTGGTGAATGCACTAGGACTTGAAGCACGGGACGTGGCGGTGGCACCGCCCGTGGTGCCGAGTGTCCCCCATTCATTTGATCGCCGACACGTCATCGTCAGCGTGACGGGGATGGTGGACTTTTTCATTCAGTTGGCACCGTCGATTGTGGACCTCTCCCAGCAACTCGGCCTCCGGGTGGTGGCTCTGGCGAGCCGTGAGGCCGGGGCCAAGATTCAGGCACTGACCTCGGGAGTGAAGGTCGAATCTCGGCATCGCGCTCGGTATGTATTGGCTGAGGCGCACAGCGTTATCCACCTCTCGGACGGCGCGCGATTTCCGTCACTACCGATTGCTGCAATGGGATGTGGTCTCCCCACCGCCGCGACATCCTCTGATGTCAATCGTGAACTACTCGAAGGGTGTGTCGATTTACTGCCGATGGACGAGGTGACGGAGGCGCAGGCCATCATCAGGCGTCTTCTGCTCGATGAGGCCCATCGAACGTTGGTGTCTTCGGCTGGTCCGGTGCGAGCGGCCGATTTCACTCCGAACGTCGTTGCGCAGCACTACGAGAGCCTCTACCGTGACGCTGTGGCAGGCTGGTTCCGATAATGCGCGTAGGTATTTCCATCGATCAGCTCAGTCGCCCCGCACCGGGTGGCATCGGTACCTACATCGAGGGTCTGCGTCGGGGTCTCTCCGAACTAGCAGCGGGCCCCACCGTGGTGGAGTTTGGTGCGACCAGGTCGCGTTGGGCGGAGCGCCTCCAGACACTCGCGTGGGTGAACTCAGATCGAGGGATGCCACCACAGCTGGACGTCGTGCACGCGACCTCGCTCGCGGGGCCCTTTGGAACGACCTCGGGCGTGCGGCGATCCATCATGCTGCAAGACGTTCTCTGGCGAGAAGAGCCAGCGACATTCACCGCCCGGGGGCGTAAGTTTCACGAACTGCGATTCTTGAAGGTGGTCCAACGTCCGGATATCGACGTCATGGTGACGACGTCGCGCGTCGCTCAACTCGTCGTGGACAGCGGTGTGGCGTCGGAGCGAGTTCACCACGTGACCCTCGGACTCGATCTCGCCCCGGCGCCAGAACACGCCAGTGCGGCGTGTCAGCAACTGGGTATCAACGAGCCATTCATCGTGGCGGTGGGTACGAGCGAGCCACGCAAAAACATCGTTCGCATGATCGCGGCGTGGCGGCGTGCTCGTGAACGATCGGCCCACGTACCTCGTCTCGTCATCGTGGGATGGAGCGGTTGGGGTCGAATCCCACCGGATCCCGATGTGACGTGGCTCCACAATCTCTCGACGAGCGACGTCCGAGCTCTCCAAAGCGTGGCCAGTGTTGCCGCCTACGTGCCGCTCCGCGAGGGATGGGGGCTGCCGCCGGTGGAGGCATTGAGCTTCGGGACGCGAGTGCTCGCCAGCACGACAGTGCCGAGCGTGGAAGGTCGAGCCGATGTCGTGACCGTCGATCCGCTTGACGTCGAGAGCATCGCGACAGGCCTGCTCGCGGCGAATTCCGTGTGCGTTTACGTCACCGGCGAGGAAGCGGTCGACCAGCTCCTGGCCGACCTCATAGTTCGGCTGGCTGAT
>CAXBRG010000109.1:0-4734 GCA_963977995.1 uncultured bacterium
CGGAGAGGCCAGCGGCCATGGCTTTGCTTGATGTCATCATTCCTTCCGCTCCTTCAGGGCGTCATAGCGTGCTTCGAGGATCGCTTTCTCACCGAACGTGATCGTCAGGTGCCCCGCGTTGACGTTCCGGAGCACCAGTTCAATCAGTGCGCGTTCAATGATCGGGCTCATTTCGCCATCGCCATCTGCTATACTCCTTGAAGCCCCATGACTAGCATCGACGGCACAACGACCGACGCACGACACGTCCAAAAGGGGGTCCGCATGTCCACGTCCGATCACGGCATCGATCGCCGCCGCTTCCTCGAAGGTGAGTTGCAGCACCTCGCCGATGGTTTTGAGCCCGGCGCGGCGCAGCCCGCGCACGATCGCATCATCGACGCCGAGCGCAGCCACCGGCAGCGGCGCGACGGCATTCGCCTCCTCGCCTGGCGCCACGATGGTGTTCGGCGCGCCGCGGGTCAGCGCGAGCGCGAGCAGCCAGGGGTAGGCTGCCTCCAGCGACGGGAGGAGCGTCTGCGGTCCGCGGGCGAGGAGCTGGGCGACGAGCCCGCCGAAGGAGTGGCCGACCAGGTGCGGCGCATCCGCCCGGCCGAGGCGCTCAGCCGCATGTCCGATGACCGACGCGAGATCCTCCGCC
Source organism: uncultured bacterium (assembly GCA_963977995.1). Classification (GTDB taxonomy): domain Bacteria; phylum Actinomycetota; class Acidimicrobiia; order Acidimicrobiales; family RAAP-2; genus RAAP-2. The sequence continues at coordinate 641 of CAXBRG010000109.1, forward strand.
AGCCGGTGCAGTGAAGCCCCGTGCTCGGCCAGGAGCGCCTTGTTCGCGGTGACCACGCTCTTTCCCGATTCGAGGGCACGTCGCACGTACCGATACGCGTCGTCGACTCCCCCGGCGAGCTCCACGACGATGTCGACGTCGTCGCGCGCCACGAGCGCGTCGGCATCCGTGGTGAGGAGTTCTTGCGCAATCCCCGGTCGCGGTCGTTGGAGATCACGGACTGCGATTCCGACAATTTCAACTGTTCCGCCGACGGCCTCGTGGAGCGCGGCATCACGCGTGTGATCGTTCAACATCGCGACCAGAGCAGCACCCACCGTGCCCGCACCGATAATCGCAACTCTGACGGAGGGGCTTTCCATAGGTCAAGGCTAATTGACCGCTGACGGCAGAAAAGTTAGACCTCGAGCCGTGAGAGATCGTCCAACGTCTCACGGCGCAACACGAGACGTGCCTCACCGTCACGGACAAAGACCACGGCGGGTCGGGGCACGCGGTTGTAGTTCGACGCCATGGAGTAGCCGTAGGCACCCGTGACGGGCGTGGCGATGAGATCGCCGGGCTGGACATCACCCGGGAGCCACGCCTCGTCGATCAAAAAGTCGCCCGTTTCGCAGTGTTTCCCGACAATCCGGTAGGCGGTCGTACGTTCCGCTCGGGGGGCGCGGAGCGCCACCGCTTCGTAACCCGATCCGTACAGAACGGGTCGAGGGTTATCGCTCATGCCACCATCCACCGCGAGATACGTGCGGTGAGCAGCAACTTTTCGTGTTCCCACCTCGTAGATCGTGAGCCCCGCTCGCGCAACAATGGATCGGCCCGGTTCGGCCGTTAGCACGATGTCGGCGAGTCCGTACTCGGTGAGAGCCGTGCGGACCGCGGACGCCCAGTCGGTAATCGTCGGTGCGACTTCTTCGGTGACGTAGGCGACACCGAGACCCCCGCCAATGCAGAGTTCACCGACGTCATTGGAGCGAAGGAAAGTGGCGAGGAGCCGGACGGCCTCGCGGTACGAATCGAGTGCGAAAATTTGAGACCCGATGTGACAGTGCACTCCTTCGACCGTGACATGGGGAATCTCGCGCAACTCCTCAATCGCTCGCTGCGCGTCGCCCGACGCGAGCGAAAACCCGAACTTCGTATCCTCCTGTCCCGTACGTACGAATTCGTGGGTGTGAGCCTCCACGCCGGGCGTGACGCGCACCATGCACCTCGCCGGTCGCTCGGCGGACACTAAGTGCACGAGGCGTCCGATTTCGTCAAACGAGTCCACGATGATGCGCCGTACACCGACGTCGAGAGCTTGGTCCAGTTCCTTGGTTGATTTGTTGTTCCCGTGCACGATGATTGACTCACCCGGCACCCCAGCGCGCAGGGCCACATCGAGTTCTCCGGCGGTGGACACGTCGACACAGAGCCCTTCGTCGATCGCCAAGGACGCCATGGCACCACAGAAGAACGATTTCGACGCAAAGGCCACGCCCGGATCGAAACTGGTCGCCGCCTCGCGGGCCCGTGCGCGCAGGGTCGATTCGTCGTACACGAAAAGGGGCGTTCCCCATTTTCCGGCAAGCTCCCGAAGCGACACGCCACCGACCACAATGTCGTTGTCGTGGACCTCGGCCGTATCGGGGAGAAGGCGATGTTCGAGCGGTGAGGTCACGTAGCGAGACTAGGTCACACTGCGTACCCCGCTCCGGCGTGTGATGAGAATGACGGCGGAGTCGCACCCTCGTGCGCGGCGGCTCCCTGACGATCGTCTCTTCGAATACGCCAGTGGATTCGCCGTAGACTGCGGGGGCGTTTCGTCATGACGCGTCGCCCCCGTAGCTCAGCGGATAGAGCACCGGCCTCCGGAGCCGGTGGCGCAGGTTCGAGTCCTGCCGGGGGCACCACTTACGTGGTGATGTCAAATACCTCGGCGTAGCGCTCTGCACAGTTGTAACTCGAGGACAAAAAGCCCGTCAAGACCGCCAACATCCACGTGCCGAAATCAGGCCGGACCACCCCCACGGCGACCGCCCCCGCAGTATTGAGCCACACCCAACGAAGACGTCGAAAACCGAGGAGAGTCAGGTTGGGACTGAAGGGCGATGTTGCGAAAAAGCGTTGGCTGCCCGGTGGTGTCGTTGGTGGGTTGAGTTTCAGATCTATTCCCCGTAGCGCCAGCATGCCCAAAAAGTGAAGTGGCATCGCCACGGCGAAGCCCACGGCAATGAACATCACCTCAAAAGTGTCGATGCCGAACAGCGAGAGCACGATTCCGGCGCTGATGAAAATCCAGGCGTAGAGCGAAACCCGAGCCACGGCACCACTGCGAATGAATCGCCAGACGAACTGCATCGGTCAGAACTTAGCAGTGTTCAACAGACGTGGAGCGGGATCATGAAGAAAATCGCCGACGAATGAGAGGAACTGTGACGCCAATGCACCATCGATCATTCGATGGTCAAAGGACAACGACAACTCAATGACATCACGTACGACGACGCGATCGCCATCGACCCACGGCGCCGGGCCCAGGCGTCCCATCGCCAAAATTGCACCCGTCCCCGGAGGAAGAATCGCCATCGCGCCGTCGACGTCAAAGGGGCCAACGTTCGTGACGGTCAACGTGGTACCAGCGAGGTCACTGAGAGCAGTTGTGCCTGCACGCGCGGAGTCGACCAGCGAACGAATATGAGCGGCCAACTGGCGGAGAGACAAGTGATCGGCATCCTTCACATTGGGTACTAGTAAGCCCCGTGGCGTATCCACCGCGATACCCATATTGACGAATCTCTTCACGACAATTTCATTGTTCTCCGCATCGAAGGCGGAATTGATTCCTGGAAATCGTCGGGCGCCTTCGATGAGGCCGGCAACGGCAATCGTCATCGGAGTAATTTTCACACCGTCGGTAGACCACTGCTCGTTCAGTCCTCGCACGAGGTCAACCGTTCGCGTCGCGTCGACTCGCAACCAGACGCAGGCGTGGGGCGCCTGAAAGGCGCTCCGAACCATGGCGTCGGCCATTGATTTCACGACACCCTTCACGAGGAGACGTTCCTCCCGCTCCCCCGTGTCCCACGGAGCTAACTCCCGTCCGTTAAACGGTCGTGATGACGTGGGTGGCGTGGGTGGCGTGGCGGCGAGACCGGACCGTTGCACAATCACCGCCTCGACATCCGCCCGCGTAATCACACCATCACGCCCGGTTCCGTGCACCGTGGCGAGGTCGATGCGATAACGCTTCGCCAACAACCTCACGGGCGGAGTGGTCTGCGGAGGTCGCTGCGACGACGGCGTACTCGCTCGTAACGAGCGTGACGGTGCTCGCCGTCGGCGCCGTCGCGACGACCCATCATCCGGTGAGACGCCGTAGCCCACTAACACTGGCTGGCGGGCTGTCACTGGCAACTCGGTAGAGCGTGGTATCACACTGTCAACTGCGAAAGTCACGAGCGGCGCCCCGACGGCTACCGACTCCCCAACAACGGCGTGTAACTGAGCAATCGTCCCCGCGTACGGCGAGGGGATCTCGACCATCGCTTTCTCAGTTTCAATCTGTACGAGAGGGTCGTTCAACGCTACGACGTCACCTTCTCGAACGAACCACTCGAGTATGTCGGCCGAGGTCAAGCCCTCACCCACATCGGGCAGTGTGAACACGGCAGTCTCGCTCACTCGAACTCCATCACTCGGTCCACCGCATCGAGGATTCGATCGACGTTGGGTAGGTAGTCCTCTTCGATACGTGACGGGGGATACGGAACGTGGTAGCCCGACACAACAAGTCCCGGCGCACGCAACGAGTAGAAAGCTTCTTCGGTAACGCGAGCGACGACATCACTCGCCACTGAGGCGGTTCGCGGAGCTTCACTCACAACGACGAGTCGGCCCGTCTTCTCCACCGAACGAACAATGGTCGGCAGGTCGACGGGTGCCACGCTGCGAAGGTCGATGATTTCCAGCGAGTGACCCTCATCGGCAGCGAGATCGCGACTCCGCAGCACCGTGTGAACGTGGGGACCGTAGGTCACGACAGTAACATCCGAACCCTCCGCGACAACTTTCGCGGCGCTCGCTGGTGGGGCGGGAATTGCAAAGTCGAC
>CAXBRG010000110.1:0-4727 GCA_963977995.1 uncultured bacterium
CAACGACACGCTGCCATCGCCTGACGCTCAGGCCAACGAACTACTCGCGGAGGGACTCGATCGTCTCTCACGGGGAACCGCGCTGTGCTCCGCAGCGACGGGGGAGTCCTCACCGGCGCCCCTGCTCCGTGAGTTTCGATCGGCGTACGGCGGGATCTACTTTGGTGCCCTGCGAATGTGGTCGGTCGCCGGACTCGCGGATCAGTCCCGCTGAGCGGTCGGGGGACGAAGGTCGATCGTGAGGTGTAATACGCCATCGCGGAGTTCAGTGGTGGCGTCGCCCAGCATCGCGAAGTCCTGAAAATCCAGTCGGGCGGCCTCAATGAATCGCTGACGCTCCGGGCCTTCGATGGGGGGTAGGCCTCGCTTCTGCACGGCATCGGCCCGCTCGCGAAAACGGCGAATCATGTCCTGGGGGTCAAAAGCGGTGGTCACGGCATCATGCTATGGGACAGTCGCAGGGCGACCGAGAGTAAGATGCAACGCGTGAACTAGCGAGACCACGGGTTCGTTTCCGTGCGGACCAGTGAGGAGTTGTCGTGAAAAAGGGACGCCACCGGAGATTTGTCGAAGCGCGCGAGTTGAAGCGAACGACTGGACCACGTGCCACCTCGTGTGATGAGTGTGGAGCCGAGCCGGACGACGTTCACGCGGAATGGTGCTTGGCGGAAGAAGACCGCTTCGAAGAAATCCTGGGCAGTTTGCCACGAACGTCAACGATTGACGAAGACGATCCGCTGCGCGCGGAGAACTAACTAACGCCGTCGCACCGCCGGGTGGGGCACGGGAGTCGATCGGCGCGAATTCAGGTACGCCAAGAGGGTGTCGTAGGCCGCCTGACCGACTAAGGCAATGAGTTCCTCGCGAAGCGAGTCGACGACGCGCTCGGAGCCGCAAAACGCTTCGGGAGATTCAGTGCACCACCAATGGAACGTTTCTCCGCCCTTACTCCAATCGGCGCGATCCCACTGACGAATGGTCGTTCGGATATGTCCCAGCGCATCGACTTCGTCTTCGCGCCGCAGTGGGAGCTGCCAGCACACCTCCGGTTTGAGGGGAAGATAGCTTTCGTTATTGTCCATGGCGAGTAGGTGGAGCGCGCAGCCCGGACCACGGTGGAAGTCCGGTCGATTGAGGAAGATGCAGGCATCCTTGACGAGTCGCGTAGTCGATTCACCGTTCTTATCGGTTTTGATGACCCCGTTCTTGCCCTTGGACTTGAACTGCCACTGGTCGTCGGTGAGACGTTTCGCGGCCTTGACCACGCGCTTGACGTCTTTTTCGTCGACGAAGTGTGCTCCGTAGCTGCAGCAGCCTTGGGCGAGTTCGGTGGCGTCCCCGTCGAGGACACCTTGACAGCCGTTGTTGAAAATACACGTCCAGTTACTTTCAAGAAATGTGACGTCGAAAACAAACGTGCGATATTCGTGGTCGGCCTCGAAACTGATCCACTCGTGGGCTTTGAGAGGAGCGTCACTCACGAGAAGCAAGTTAGTAGGGGAGTGGCGTGTGAGTGGTGACCCTTACACTGTGAACATGAGTTCAGCTACTCCTGTATTGACACTGACGCCTCAGGCCAAGACGATTATCGAAGACGCGTGGCGCAACGAAGAACAGCACGACACCCTGGCCTTGTGGGTAGAAGTGACCGGAGTACGGGGGACTGGTTACTCCTACGACCTCTTCTTTCAAGACCGTGAGGGTCATGACGAAGAAGTAGTGACCGAAGTCGATGGAGATCTGACCATCGTTATTCCTGCTCGAAGTGTCGAACGGCTCCGGGGCTCACGGCTGGAGTTTTCGGACGACAACGGTGGGGGATTGGTGCTGGTCAATCCCAACTCACCCTCCCCCGAAGAGCTCAATCCAGGTGTTCCGCCCCACATTCTGGAGAAGGGGCTCAGCGGCGAATTAGCCCAGCGCGCAATCGTCGTCTTGGACCAACAAATCAACCCCTCGATTGCTTCGCACGGTGGCCGGGCCGACCTCGTGGCGTTGGACGACGAAGAGAAGGTCGCCTACGTTCGACTGTCCGGGGGCTGTCAAGGTTGTGCGATGAGTCGCATGACGCTCTCGCAGGGAATTGAAACGACGTTGCGAGAAGAGATTCCTGTGTTGGTCGGTGTCGTCGATGTCACCGATCACGCGTCGGGCGCTAATCCGTTCTACGAAAAATAGTTTCGGCCAACGGCCGTCCGCTGCAACGTAGAATTGACATATGTTGCGCTTCCTGACCGCCGGCGAAAGCCACGGACCGTCGCTCAGCGTCATCATCGAAGGTCTCCCCGCCGGGCTTCCTATTACTGCTGAGGAGATTGGCGACGAACTCGCTCGCCGTCGCTTGGGGTACGGCCGCGGTCCGCGAATGCGGTTCGAGCGAGACGAAATTCGCATTACTGGCGGCGTTCGCCACGGTCGCACGCTGGGATCACCCGTGGCCATCGAAATCTTGAATACCGAGTGGCCGAAATGGGAGAAGGAAATGAGCGCGGCCCCCGGGCAGCCGAGCGAAAAGTTGACGGCTCCTCGTCCCGGTCACGCCGACCTCGTGGGCATGCAGAAGTATGGCTTCGATGACGCGCGTGATGTGCTGGAGCGCGCCAGTGCACGTGAAACGACAGCTCGCGTTGCAGCGGGCGCACTCGCGAAGGCACTACTTCGAGAACTCGACGTCACCATAGTGAGTCACGTGGTGCGCATTGGCGCCGCATCGGTTGCGACCGACGTCAAGCCGGGGCCCGACGATGGCGACGTGGTCGACGCCAGTGAAGTCCGGTGTTTTGATTCGTCAAGTGAAGCGACCATGATTGCGGAGATCAAGTCCGCCGCCAAGGATGGCGATTCACTGGGCGGTGTCGCCGAAGTGATTGCCTACGGCGTACCCGCGGGTCTCGGAAGTCACGTTCATTGGGATCGAAAAATGGACGGGCTACTCGCTGGGGCTCTCATGAGTATTCAGGCGGTGAAGGCGGTCGAAATCGGAGATGGTGTGGCTCAAGCCGGTCAGCGCGGTTCGGTGGCCCACGACGCCATTGCCCGCGACGAGAACGCTCATGGCAGCGGTGGATACGTCCGACGAACCGATCACGCCGGGGGTCTTGAAGGTGGAATGACGAGCGGCGCTCCGTTAATCGCCCGCGTGTCGATGAAGCCGCTCGCCACGTTGAACCGCCCCGTTCTGGAGACCGTTGATGTGGCGTCGGGAGAGTCAACCGTGTCCTTTAAGGAGCGAACCGACGTGACGGCGGTACCGGCACTCGGAGTCATCGCCGAGTCCATGATGGCCTTGGTACTCGCGAACGAGGCACTGCGCAAGTTTGGTGGTGATTCCATCGCCGAATTTCGCCGGAACGCGGCCGCCTACCTCGAACATCTCGGGGAAACACCCAGTAGCGCCCGGCCGTAATGGCACGGATTGTTCTCGTCGGAATGCCGGGCGTTGGCAAGTCGACGGTAGGTCGAGCGGTCGCAACAGCACTTCACTGCGAGGCTCTCGATATCGATGATCTCCTGGAAGAAACTTTGGGGCAGCCCGTCGCCGATTTCATCCGCCACCACGGAATTGAACCGTTTCGGATTGCCGAGACTGCGGCGTTGCGCGTCGCTTTGGCCTCTGATGGTGTGGTGAGCTGTGGCGGTGGAGTGGTGACCGACCCCTCCTCGCGTGAGATCCTCCAGGCCACACCCCGCGTCGTGTGGCTGACCGCCCCGATAGGGACTCTCGGAGAACGAATTCGAGGCGGCGATCGCCCTCTTCTCGGAACGAACGCCGAGAAGGCATTGGCGGAACTGCTCGACGAGCGAGAGTCCCTCTACGCGGATGTGGCGGACGTGGCGATTGATGCCAATCGTCCCGTGAGTGCTGTGGTCGAAGAGGTGGTGGCATTCGTGGGAAAATCAACGTGATGACGTTTCGTGTCGCGCTTGGTGATCGTTCCTATGACGTGCTGACGGGAGCCGGTGTGCGTCGTTCCCTTCCCACGGTCATTTCTTCACTCGCCCCGCGAGCATCGTCGGTGGCGATCATCACGAGTGAGTCGGTTCAGAAGATCGGGTGGAGTGATGTCGACGCGGGAATACCCGCAGTCACCGTGGTGGTGCCCGACGGTGACGCCGCGAAGACTCTGCAGCAGGCCGAAAGAGTCGCCACCGACTTGTCACTCCACGCCCTGTCGCGTCATGACGTCGTCGTCACAGTGGGTGGCGGCGCAGTCAGTGATCTCGGTGGTTTCGTCGCGGCCTCGTATCTTCGGGGCATTGCGGTCGTCCACCTTCCCACCACCCTCGTCGGGCAAGTCGATGCGGCCATCGGGGGCAAGACGGGTGTGAATCTCGCGACGGGAAAGAATCTCTTCGGAGCATTCCATCAACCTCTCGCCGTGCTCTGCGACGATGATTTTCTCGCCACGTTGCCTCCACGGGAGGTGGCCAATGGTTACGGCGAAGTCGCGAAGTGCTGCCTGCTTCGTCAACGCCCCGCCGCATCGCTCTCTGCGGTCGGAGTGTCGGCTCTGATCCATGACGCGATCGCTCTGAAGGCCGACATCGTGTCAGCGGATGAGAAAGAGGGCGGCGCGAGGGCATTACTGAACTACGGTCACACTCTTGCTCACGCAATTGAAGCGCTTGCTATCGATGGCGCGGAACTCGACATTCGTCACGGTGAAGCTGTCGCAATTGGGTTGATGTTTGCCGCTCGTCTCGCCGAAGCATTGGGACGCATCGAT
>CAXBRG010000111.1:0-4717 GCA_963977995.1 uncultured bacterium
CGAGTTCGCGTCGGATGCCGTCGACCTGCGCGTCGGTTCGCTCACGCAGTGGTGAGATCCCCCCGATTGCCTGATATCGACGCGTAAGGTCCTCGAGAAGTTCGGGAGTCGGGGGCCGCCCGTGGCGAATACGGGTGTAGTAGGGCTCAATGGCCTCCGGCGTCGACGGTGTGCCGTAGGCCATAACGAGGACACCAGTTCGTGTCACCGCACACCTGCCCGGCCTTCGGAGTGCACGAGTTCGACCACGGCTTCGAGGACGGTGGGGTCGGTTTCGGGCAGGACACCGTGTCCCAAGTTGAAAATATGTCCCGTGTCGGAACCCGCCCTCCGAAGAACTTCGCGGGCCGCCTCGCGGGCGATATCGGGTCCCGAAAGGCACCGAGCGGGATCGAGGTTGCCTTGTATCGGCCCGCCACCAACGCGCCGTCTTCCTTCGTCAAGATCGACGTGCCAATCAATGCCCATCACGGAACTTCCACCGGTCGCCATGAGGTCGAGAATCTCGCCGGTGCCCACGCCAAACAAAATGGTGGGCACTCCAAGGTCGGCGACTCCTTCGAAGACGCGCTGGGTCGCCGGTAGTGCATAACGTTGATACTCCGAACGCGTGAGGGCGCCAGCCCACGAGTCAAAGAGCTGTATCGCTCGTGCACCGTGTCGAACTTGGGCCCGAAGAAATTCGACGGTGATGGGCACGAGGGCGTCCATCAGGGCGTCAAATAATTTTGGATCAGAGTGCATTAAACCCTTGATCACACCGAAAGTGCGAGTGGGCGCACCTTCCACGAGATAGCTCGCCACGGTGAATGGCGCTCCGGCAAACCCAATGAGCGGTGTGTCGGTCGGGGCCAATGCAGCGACGACGCGATCGACGGTTCCCGTGACGTGAGCGATGTCATCTTCGGTGAGCGGGCGAAGTCGATCGAGGTCACTCACCGTTCGAAAGGGACGCTCCACGACCGGTCCTCGGCCCGGCACCACGTCGACACCGAATCCAATGGCTTCGAGGGGTACCACGATGTCGGAGAAGAGAATCGCAGCGTCAACGCCGTAGCGCCGCACAGGCTGCAAGGTAATTTCGCATGCGAGGTCGGGATCGGCGATGGCGTCCAGGATGGAGCCGGACCCCCGGAGCGCACGATATTCGGGGAGGGACCGTCCCGCCTGTCGCATGAACCACACGGGCACGTGGTCGACGGCCTCACCCCGACAGGCTCGAATGAAGTTGGGCTCAGTCACGCAGTCCTCCGATACGCCTTGTCATCGTAGGGGTCGGACCCAGATTCGGGTTTCCGTCGGGAACCTAAGATGGCTCACCCCCAACGAGGGGTGACTGGTGCCGAAGGAGGCCCATGCACGAGAGCGAGATTGCCGAAGAGCAGCAGTTCCTCGAAGAGGCCTACGCGGCCCACTCGCGACTCCTGGAAGAGGCGGAAACGAACCGCAAGCGATTCGCTGTTCCTCTGGAGGGTGGTCCGGGGGATATGGAAGTCCGTGAGGCGTCGATGGAGACCTTCATGCGAAGAATTGAAGATCTTCAGGTGGGTGATACCGCTTTGTACTTTGGCCGCCTCGACTTTTTGCCCGAAGCCAATCGTGGCGATCGACCGTTTCGACTGGGTCGACTTTCCATCAGTGATGAAGACCAGAATCAACTCATCGTCGACTGGCGCGCTCCCGTGGCGGAGGCGTTTTATCGTGCGACGGCCGTCGAGACGTTCGATGTACACCGTCGTCGGCATGTTGCCATCCGATCTCGCCGGGTGATGTCTGTCGAGGATGAGTACCTCGGGGGGTCGACCGAATCCGTTGCGGGTGACCTCGTCGAAACGGATGAGGGTTACGTGGAGGGCTCGCTCAATGTGGGTGGTCCCGCCGCGCTACTCGCCGCACTGGGGCGTGCTCGGACGGGGCGGATGGGCGACATCGTGGCGACCATTCAACGTGAGCAGGACGAAATCATCCGCTCACCACTGAACTGTGTTTTATTGGTACAAGGTGGCCCAGGAACTGGCAAGACGGCCGTCGCGCTTCACCGCGCGGCCTACCTCCTGTACACCTACCGCACCCAGCTCGAACGACAAAATGGCGTTCTGGTTGTCGGACCGAATCCCGTGTTCATGCACTACATCTCCAACGTCTTGCCGTCACTGGGCGAGTCGGGCGTCACACTGTCGACGACTGGTCGCATGGTGCGAGGTGTCGATGTCACGGGGCGTGAGAGTGATGCGCTCGCCCAGCTAAAGGGCGACGTTCGCATGGTGCGAGTGATGGCACGGGCGCTTGCCACGCGTCAACGTTCACTTCGCCAAGAGGTCGAAATTCCGTTTGGCGTCACCATTCTCCGCGTCCGACCCGAGGACACCGCGCCCATCGTGGAGCGGGCGAAGAGTCGTCCGGGTCAACATAATCCGCGTCGCAGTGCTGTCGGGCGAGAACTCGCCCAGGTCCTCGCCCAGCAGTACCGCAAGAAAGTTGGTCCTGCGTCGGTTACCTCCTATGCCGATGACAACGAGCTGAAGGACGCGATCCGTTCTCTTCCGGCGTTCAAAGAGTGTGTGCAGCGAATTTGGCCCCGATTAACGGGTCAGGATCTAGTCCGCGACCTGTTTGGCGCCGAAGCCCTCCTCCGAGTCGCCGGACGTGGCGTATTGACGGACGATGAAATCTCGCTCCTCGTCCGACCGCGGGGAGACTCCATGGAGTCCGTGGCATGGACCGAAGCAGATCTTCCCCTAATTGACGAGGCACGTGCATTGCTTGGTCCTCGAAAGAAGCCTCGCTCCGCTTCTCGGGTGGTGGACAGCGAACTCAGTTTGGAGGACATTGAGATGCTCCCCGAACACGTACGTGGTGCTGCGGTACGCGATCGACGTGCCAACACTCGCGTTCTCGCACGGGACTACGACGAAGCGGAGTTCATTAAGTACGGACACATCGTCGTCGACGAAGCGCAAGATCTCTCCGCCATGCAGTTACGTGTGGTCGCTCGCCGCACTGACACCGGTTCCATGACCATTGTTGGTGACATGGCCCAAGCCACTACTGCGGCAGCGTCGGCCTCATGGGAAGAAACGCTGCGCGTTATTGGTGTCACCAAACAACCAGTTCGTGTTGATCTCACAGTGAGCTATCGCACCCCCGAAGAAGTCTTGACCTTCGCGCAACCAACATTGCACGAAGCAATGCCGACGCTCGCGCCTCCGGAGCCGATTCGCCGTGTCGGAGTGTCACCCCGCATCGTCAGTGTTGATGATCTCCACAGTGGCCTCGTGGCGACGGTCCGAGAGGAGCTCGAGGAGATCAGGGACGGTCGGGTAGCGGTCATCGTTACTACCACCCGCGTGGTGGAAATTGTGGGGGTTCTTCGTGCCGGGGGACTTGACGCTGCTGATCCTGACACCTCCCCGGAAGGTGGCCTCACGGCTGACGTGGTGGTCATCGCGGCGGAAGGGGCGAATGGCCTTGAATTTGACGGGGTTATCGTGGTCGAACCATCAGAAATCGCTAGTCGGGGTGGGGTACCCGGCTCGGTGACGCCCCGTGGCCTGCGGACGCTCTATGTGAGTTTGACCCGACCCACCCGCCGTCTCGCCCTCGTTCACACCCAGCCGTTACCGCCCACGGTGGCAAAGGGACCTCAGACCTAGTCGGAATGTGGCACGTCGGGGCAGATTTCCGCTAGAAAATAAGGCGTGAGTCAGGCAACTTCCCCCCTGGGCCTGGCGAAACAGGACAAGATCGTGCACGATCGTCCGCCGATGTTGGCCATCGGTGTGATGATTTGGCTCGGTTCGGAGTTGATGTTCTTCTCCGGCCTCTTCGCCGCGCTGTTTACTATTCGCGCCCACGTTCCATCGTGGCCACCCGTTGGCACAGAGCTCGACACTCTGCAAGCCGGCATCTTCACCATCATCTTGGTGGCGTCGTCGGGCACGATGCAATGGGCCGTGTGGCTGGCCGAGCATCGGCAACGGGAGAAGGCTCGTACGTGGGTCATCATCACGATCGTGATGGGCGCCGTGTTCGTGGGGAACCAGCTTTACGAATGGATCAATCTCACGACTCGTTGGTACACCAACTCCTACGGCTCGGTGTTTTACATCACGACCGGACTCCATGGTCTCCACGTGTTTCTCGGCCTCGTCGCCATGGCCTTCCTGCTCTTCCGTATGAAGGGCCGAACCGGCGACCCGGGTGAACTCGCTGCGTTTCAAGGTGTCTCGTACTATTGGCACTTCGTTGATGTCATCTGGGTGGGGCTGTACTCAGCTCTGTTCTTGCTGAAGTAGGTCGCTATGTCGTCACTTTTCTCTCTCCGCCGTGTCACGGCGCTCGCCGTTATTGGTTTCCTGGCGTTCTTCTCAGTTCTCTCAACGGTGGCTCACGCCGATTCCGACACTGATCCAATGCTGACGTCATCAATGGGTTCGGGACAACCAAACTCTGGTCAACCCAACTCGTCAATCGTGACGAAGGACAAGAACGGCAATATCGTCCAGTACGGCAATGACGCCATTCTTTACAAGTCGCCGAGTCAGATCACGGGCACGTCGGCCGAGCAGTTGCGACGACTCGGAGCGGCGCTGTACATGCAGAACTGTGCGTCGTGTCACGGAACGAAAGCGGATGGCGTCCTCGAAAGTGGCACCACCGGTTCATTTCCCAGTTTGATCGGCCTCGGGCCCGCAACGATTGACTTTTGGATTTCGAC
>CAXBRG010000112.1:0-4695 GCA_963977995.1 uncultured bacterium
AGCGCAGAGGACGACGAGCTTGTCCGTACCGATAATGCCCAAATAGCAACGTTCGTTTTGTCGCTGATGTCGTATCAATCGTTTTGTCGTACGCGGAGCACGCCGGAATCATTCGTGGGACACAGCCTTGGCGAATACAGCGCCCTCACCGCCGCTGGGATGTTGAGTTTCGCCGATGGTGTCCGGCTGGTCGCCGCTCGAGGTGCCGCCATGCTGAAGGCGTCCCAACTACAACCTGGAGCCATGGCGGCCTTGATGGGTGGTCATGGCGACATTTCGAAAGTCACGGCCAGAGGTGATTTGTGGCTGGCGAACGTCAACGGGTTCGACCAATTAGTGGTGGCCGGGACCGAGGATGGGATCGACTACCTGGAAGAGAACGTGAACTCGCTCGGCTGGAAACGCTGTCGTCGCCTAAAGGTCGGCGGAGCATTTCATTCGCCATTGATGGCTCCGGCCTCCGCGGATCTGAGCGAAGCCCTTCGTCACGTCGAGTTCCGCACGACTCCCCATCGGGTTTTTTCAAACGTTGACGGTGACCTGCACCCCGACACCGCGGAGTGGCCACAACTCTGCCTACGGCAACTCACGGAACCAGTTCAATTTGAACGCTGCGTAACCAACGCCACTGCGGAGGCCAATGTTGCGGTCGAATTTGAGCCAACGGGGGTCCTTCGCGGGCTCGTGCGGCGCATATCGCCGAACTTGGATGTAACTGAATTTCCTGGAGGATCACTATGAAGGCCGTTGTATTAGTTGTTGGCGCAAGTCGAGGCATAGGCCGAGCAATCGCGACTGATCTATGTGAACGCGGCTGTCGTGTCGTCGCGTGGTCTCGAAGTGGTGAGGCTCCCGCTGGTGTGGAGCTGTCCCAAGTAGTCGATATCTCTGACTCCGCCCAAGTTCGTGAAGCCATCACTGCCATGTATGAGGTGATCGGATCCCTTGACGGGGTCGTCATCAATGCTGGCATTACCGATGACGGACTGGCACTACGAATGTCCGATCAGCAGTGGCGATCGGTCCTGGCTACCAACCTCGACGGCGCGTTCTTCGCTGTGCGCGGTGTCCTCCCGGGACTCATCAAGCAACGGTCTGGATCGATTGTCTTTATTTCGTCCGTTTCACCCTTTTTAGGAGTTCCTGGTCAAGCGAACTACGCGGCCGCTAAGGCGGGATTGGTAGGTTTGGCGAGATCGCTCGCCAGCGAAGTCGCGCGGCGTGGAGTTCGAGCCAACGTCGTGGCTCCCGGACTCATCAGCACGGATATGACATCCGACGTCTCGCCGGACTTTGTTCAGAGGATTCCACTCGGACGTATGGGCGAGGCGGCTGAGGTGGCCCGAGTTGTGGCGTTTTTGCTCAGCCCCGAATCGAGCTATATCACGGGAGCAGTTATCCCCGTAGATGGCGGACTCTCAATGGGTTTGTAACCCATTGCACGCTCGCAGAGCGATACGATTTCTCTATGAATCGTGATGAAGCCCTCGACAAGTTCAACCACCACGCCATTGAAGTCTTGGCCGTGTCTGCCGACCAATTAGTTCCCGACGCCGCATTCGGAGACGACCTAGACGCCGACAGCCTTGACCTCGTGGAACTCGTCATGGCGCTCGAGGAAGAGTTCGATATTGAAGTCGCGGAAGAAGAACTAAAGAACATCAGAACAGTCGGACAGGCGTTCGAACTGATTTACGCGAAGCTCTAGTGCTGCTGAGTTTCGACGCCGACAACCCCATCCAGGGTCGTCGCGTCGTTGTTACTGGTCTTGGTGCCGTTACCTGTGCTGGTAGTGGGACGGACGAGTTGTGGAGCGAGCTTCTCAAGGGTGAAGCACCACTTTCGCGTCGCGTACCCACGTACGACGCGTCACACCTCGGTAACCCCAAGGAGTTGCGTCGTCTCGATCCTTTTGCCTTGTATGGCCTCACCGCCGCGCACGCAGCGTGGCAGCATGCAGGACTTCCGGACACCTGGTCGGATGGAGCGGTCATCATTGCTACCGGAATTGGTGGTTTACAGACGCTCACTGAGCAACTCGCCGTCCTCAATGAGCGTGGTTCCCAGCGAGTGTCTCCGTTCATGATTCCGATGATGATGCCGAACGCAGCAGCGGCGGCCGTCTCGATGAAATTTGGCCTCACTGGTCCCTGCGAAACGGTGACGACTGCGTGCGCGGCCGGAACACACGCCATCGGCAGTGCGGCCCGACTTGTTGCGTCGGGGCGGGTGCCGCTAGCGGTCGCCGGAGGAGCGGAGGCGGTCATGACCCCGATCGCCGAGGCGGGATTCGCCAACATGACCGCACTGTCATCCAGTGGCATATCTCGACCATTCGATGCTCAACGCGATGGATTCGTTATGGGTGAAGGTGCAGGTGTCCTCATTCTTGAAGAGCGCGAGCACGCGCTCTCGCGCGGAGCAACGATCCTGGCCGAGATTTACGGTGCGGCTTCCACCGCCGATGCGCACCACCTCACTGCGCCCAACCCGGACGGTGGTGGTGCTATCGCCTGTATCCGCGCTGCACTTCACGACGCTCAGCTCGGCGCAGGGGCAATATCTCATGTGAACGCCCACGGAACCTCGACCCCGCTGAATGACGCCGCGGAGGCGCGGGCCCTCCGGGCAGTGTTCGGCGACAACTGTCCCCCCGTGACATCCGTGAAGGGCTACACCGGTCACGCTCTCGCCGCCGCCGGCGCGATCGAGGCCGTGGTCAGCGTCCTCACGCTCGTACACCAGATGGTGCCACCAACGGTAGGTACGGAAACCATCGACACCGAGGTCAATCTCCCCGTCGTTACCCGCACCGGACAGTCGCAGGCGGTTAACTTCGTCCTCTCAAATTCCTTCGGCTTCGGTGGCCACAATGGCTGCCTTATCTTTGGGCGCGCCTAAGCGATTGCTCGACGTAACTCGCTGACGAAATTCTCGACGCCCAACGCGCCGTCCCCATTGAGAACTCGTTGCACGAGAGCAGATCCCACAATGACACCGTCGCTCGCCGCCGCGGCTGCCGAAGCCTGAGCAGCCGTCGATATACCCACTCCGATGTAGACGGGGATGTCGGAAACCGATCGAATGGCGTCGACGACATCACCACCGCGTCCCTCGTCACTCGACAGACCCGTCACTGACATTCGGCCCTGGGCGTACGCAAATCCCTGCGAACGCGACACCACTTGGGGCACTCGATCGCTGGGTGTTGAGGGGGCAATCATCAAGACGGTTGCGATATCTGCGCGATTTACTACCGATTGCCACTCATCAACTTCCTCAAGGGAGAGATCGGGAACAATCGCTCCCGTCACGCCCACTGAGGCCAAATCCGACGCCGCACGTTCGATGCCGTGGTGATGAAAGATGTTGTAGTAGGTCATAACGAGGATTGGAATCTCGATGTCGAGGTGACTCAGGTCCTGCAGAATTCCGGTGAACGTCGTTCCCGCTCTCAGCGCGCGATCGGATGCCTCTTGAATAATCACACCATCCATCATGGGGTCCGAGAAAGGAATACCGATTTCGATAGCCGTGGCACCCGCAAACGCTGCCGCGCGGACGTAATCGAGCCACACTGCGTCGGTACCAGCCACGATGTACGGAACGAGGGCCTTGTGCCCTTCATCACGTACGGCGCGAAGGTGTTTCTCGAGCGACCTCACGCATTACCTCGTAACACGTCTCGAACTTGAGCGACGTCTTTGTCGCCACGACCAGAGAGGTTGACCAGCACACTGGCGCCTCGGGGAATCTCGCGACCGGCCGCCCGAATCACATAGGCCAATGCGTGAGCAGTCTCTAGTGCCGGAATTATTCCCTCGTATTTAGACAGCATCTGCAGAGCGTCGAGAACCTCTTCATCCGTGGCGCTCACATACTCAGCACGCCCAATACTGGCCAGATGAGCGTGTTCCGGTCCGATACCCGGGTAGTCCAGTCCCGCGCTAATGGAGTGAGCCTCTTCGATCTGACCGTCTTCGGACTGGATCAACATCGATCGCATGCCGTGAAGCACTCCCGGCTGTCCCCCGCCAATCGCGGAGCCACCGGCCGCCTCGACGCCCACGAGTCGTGCGGTTGAATTCGCAAATCCGGCAAAAATCCCCGCGGCATTCGATCCGCCGCCCACGCAGGCCACAATCACATCAGGGACACCAACCCCAATCTCGTGACATTGACGCGCCGCTTCGTGACCAAGAATGCTCTGAAACTCACGAACCATCCATGGAAAGGGATGGGGGCCCATCACGGAACCGAGGCAGTAGTGCGTGTCGGTGACGCACGTCACCCACTCTCGCATCGCCTCATTGACGGCGTCCTTCAAGGTACGCGACCCACTCGTCACGGGTACGACCGTGGCACCGAGCAACTCCATGCGAAATACATTCAGGGACTGTCGAACAGTGTCGACCTCACCCATATAAACCGTGCACTCCAGGCCAAATCGAGCCGCCGCGGTGGCCGACGCTACGCCGTGCTGACCAGCACCGGTCTCCGCAATCATGCGCGACTTGCCCATGCGCTTGGTCAGGAGTGCCTGACCAATGACATTGTTGATTTTGTGACTACCCGTGTGAGCCAGATCTTCACGCTTCAGATACAGCTCGATGCCGAGTCGCTCGGACAGACGCGGGCAATAGGTCACCGGGGTTGGGCGACCGCCGAACTCGTGGAGGGTCGTCTCAAATTCTT
>CAXBRG010000113.1:0-4614 GCA_963977995.1 uncultured bacterium
AGTTCCGAACGTGGAGCGAGCCTCAGGCAACGTCCTCGCGCGTCCCGCTCACCATGAAGCAGTACGTGGCCGCACCGACGCTCCCTTGCGTTGCACCCTATAACAGTGTCACCAAGTACCCGCTCTGCAACCACACCAATTCGCTCAACGATCTCGCCTCGCGCTTTGGGACAGCGGCGAAGGGATTCGCTCTCGGCCTTGAGTCGTACTGCAATCGAGGTTCCCTTCCGACATCGATCAGTTCACCCAATGCAACCACGGCGACATGTACCTGGCCGGCAGCCGGCGGACCGTTCACTGTTCACGCCGTGTGGCCCCACATGCATCTACTGGGTAAGGCTTTCTCCATCGTGGTGTGTCGACAAGACGCAACGTGCTCTGGCGACACTTCGTCACTCGCAATTGTGCCGAACTATAACTTCGATAACCAAGTGAGCTACGCACCGTCACCAGCCGTGACAGTCAATCCCGGTGATTACATCAAAGTCACTTGTTCGTACGATCCAACGCTGCGAAAGCTCAATCCCCAAACCAAGAACTTGCCACCTCGCTACGTGACGTGGGGCGATGGTTCCAGCGACGAAATGTGCCTAGGAACGTTGATCGTCTCCGCGGGCGCTAACTCGTAACCAGTCGACGCTCGAGGGCGTCCGCAATGCGATGGATGTTTCGGGCGCCCTCCTCAATGGTGGCGCCATACAACGTTGTGCCGGGATTCGCCTCGAGGACAAACCAGCGATCTGCGCTGCGCACGAGGTCCACGCCACAGAGATCCAGTCCGCACGCGTTCGCGGCGGCGAGAGCCAGAGTCGTCGGTTCCGTACCAACCGCCCGGGCTTCTTCGAACGTCGACCCCTGCGCCAAATTGGAACGCCACTCGCCCGGTCGTGGAAACCGTCGCAACCAATGCACAATTTCACCATCCATGACCAATGCGCGAAGATCATCTTCTACGGAAATTTTTTCTTGAACAATGGCGTCATCATCATCAATCGCCGTATTGGGAGGAAGTAAGGAAACGCCATGCCCGCCGCTGCTGCGTCGTTTCTTCAGCACCATCTCGCGATCGAAAGTTCCTCGCGCGATGTGGGTGATGGGGTGACTAAGGCTGGCCTTATCAAAAAACTGAGCTAACTCCCACTTGTCGCTTGCTCGCCAGTGCGACATCGGATCGTTGACGACTGCAACCCCTGTGGCTTGCAGGGTCAGACCTCGTTCAATATTGACGGGGCCTCCCGAACGGAGAATGGCCAAGTCGGCCGTCGCGGTAACACACTCTCCGCCCGGCTCGTCCCACCACATCGCGACGCGATGTCCGCGACGCATCAGTTCCTCGGCAAGAGCATTGTTGCGACCCACCTCGTACCACGCCGACGGTGGACCCGTGCGACCTGGTTCCCGACCCCGCGTCAAAATAATGAAAAGACCCACCGACTGCCTCGTCAACTCGCTGACCACTAACTTACGACCATGTCCTTTGCCAGTTCTCGCTACCTCCGACTGACGGGTGCCGTCGCGATACTCTTCGGACTCGGCACGCCGCTGGCCACCCGAGCTGCCAGCGCTCCGACGGGCTCCATTGTCGTGGCACACGCGCCCACACCGCCCGCCGGCGGCACCGACGAATACCGTTGCATCTGGTACGACCCGCACTTTGCGGCGAACCAGATGATCACGAAGACAGAGTTTCGAGGGGATATCGCTCCCCGGCAACCAAACATCCGTGAACTCCACCACGCCATCGCCTACGTTGTTCAGCCCACCCTCGTGGCACAGATCAAGGCCCTCGACCCGACTGGTACCAAAGGATGGTCGTGCTTTGCATCGCCCTTAGGCCCGACATCAATGGGCGGTCTTGCCGCACTGCCATGGCTCGCCGGCTGGTCGCCCGGTCACGGCGCTGATACCCAGGAAGATGGGTACGGAGTTTTAGTACCGGCCAACAGTTTGATTGTGCTACAGATTCACTACAACTCTCTCGCGGGAAAAAAGAAGGTGACGTCGGCGTTCGACTACTACGCCGAGGCACAGTCGACCTCGAACCGAACCCCGATTCGCAACTTCCAAGTTGCCGCGGCTCCGAACCTTCCGTGCGTCGCCCCCTACAACGATGTCAAGAAGTACCCCCTCTGCGATTACAACAAATCGATGGCTGACTTAGCCAAGAGAACGGGCACCGCGGCAGCTCAGTTCACACGCCTTCTCGATTTCGTCTGCAACAGTGGTGTTCGACCGACCAAGGCGACGGATGCCACTGCGCGCTCGGCCCAGTGCATCGCTGGACCACAGGCCAGCACGTGGACGCTCCATTCAATTACGCCACACATGCACATGCTCGGCAAGACCTTCTCAATGGCGATCTGCCGCCAAGATCGAACTTGCGCAACCGCTAACCAAGAGACACTGAAAGTCGTTCCGAACTACAACTTTGACAACCAGTTCGGCTATCGACTTTCCAGCCCCGTTGTCGTGCAACCTGGGGATTACTTCAAAATTAACTGCACCTATGACCCCACATTGAGAAAACTGAATCCTCAAACCAAGAATCTTCCGCCGCGCTACATCACGTGGGGCGATGGTTCGAGTGATGAGATGTGTCTGGGGACCTTGCAGTACACGCTCGGCGCCGGAACCTAGTTACAGCCCGAGAAACAGGCGTACCAGTTGATCGGCATTGTGGCGTAACTCGGTGTCGTACATTTCGGCATCCTCAATGAATTGAGCGATTGAGGCACCGGATCGCTGGGCATCGGTATCGGCGGCAAACCAATCGCGAAGTTGACCCGAGTCCACCTCGGGGTGGAACTGAACGCCCAGGTGTTGGCCAATTACAAACGCCTGAATCGCGAGATCGGTCTGGCCCAAAATTTCGGCGGTGGGAGGCACTTCACAGTGGTCATTGTGGTACTGAAACCACGGGCCCGTCGGCAGAAGTGGCGTCCTCGTCGAAATGTGATACCAGCCCAGTTCACCCTGTGGTGCTTTCGCGACGCGACCCCCGTGAACGAGACACAGCATCTGAGCGCCAAAACAGATACCCAGAACTCGCACGCCATCGTCAATGCGGCGACGGAGTTCATCCATCTCACCCGACAGCCATGGCAGCGTTTCGTCGTACACCGATTCCGATGATCCCAGGATGACAAGGAAGTCAGCGGAGTCACCGGACGTGGGCGTCCCAAAGGGACCAACCAACGACTCAACCACTTCGATGCCGTGGTGGCGGAGGGCCTGGCTAATTAACCCACCGTGGTCCTCGCGGTGGTGTCGCCAAATCTGCGCCCTCATAAAACTGCTTTCTCTTCTACTGTCGTTGTAGCCTACGGAAAAATGTCAGCAAGGAGTCGAGATGAGTTCTGACGATCTTTTTACGGGATTTCGTAAGGAGTCATTTCATGCGCTGGGGCGGACTCGAGATGTCTACCGGGGAGGCCACGGGCCAACCATTGTGGTGCTGTCGGAGATGCCAGGGATTACCCCGTCCCTCGTAACGTTCGCGCGGCAGCTCATTGACCAAGGTTTCTCGGTGGCCATTCCCCACCTGTTTGGTCGAGACGGACAGTCGGCATCCAATCGGGAATTTGCGAAAACGTTTCGTGAGGTGTGCGTCTCTCGAGAGTTCACACTCTTTGCGACTGGATCGTCGAGTCGCATCACACGCTGGCTAAATGAGCTCGCCCATCACGAGCATGTCACCAATGGAGGACCCGGTGTTGGCGTGATCGGGATGTGCCTCACCGGTGGCTTTGCCCTCGCAATGATGGTCGACCCCGTAGTCGTTGCGCCCGTGCTCAGTCAACCGTCTCTCCCGATTGGACGTTCGGAAAAGAAGAAACGCGACCTAGGCATTTCTGCCGAGGAACTCGACATCGTTCGAGCGAGGGCGGCCAATGGGGTGTGCGTTTTTGGTGCACGATTTAGCGGTGACAAGCTCTCGCCGAGTGAACGATTTGCCCATCTTCGCGCCGTCTTAGGTGACGCCTTTATCGGTGTCGAAATCGATTCGTCGACTGGCAATCCGTGGGGCTACCCCAGCGACGCACACTCCGTCTTTACCGAAGGGCAGGACGGTAAACCGAACTCTCCAACATCACTGGCCATGGAACAGCTCATGGCGTTCTTCTCGGAGCGCTTATCTAGTTAGCGGGAACATCCCAGCCCAGCGACATCGCAATCTCTCGACACGTTGGACATAGTGGATACTTCTGGGGATCGCGTCCGGGAACCCATACCTTTCCGCAGAGTGCCTGAACCGCCGACGAATTGATGATTCCTTCGACCACCGAATTACCAATTGCGACAAAGTCGCCGTCATCGGGGGTGTAGCCCTCTAAGACGATGTGGGTAAAGCGTTCGTGGTCCCCCTCATCAAGCGTCGCTCGAACGTCGACTTCAGTCTGAGGGCTGACAACCATGACGTCATTCTACGGAGGTCGGTAGTGTTGACACATGGGCAAGACGAGACGGCCGGGCAAGCAGCGAGTGAGCCACCAACCGCTCCGCATTGCGCCCTCCCATACCGACCGCAATGGTCGTCCCAAGCAGAGGTACTTCTCTCTCCTCCAGGCACGGCAGGCGGCGGCGGCGGCCTACGCAATTCACCGCGCTGACCTG
>CAXBRG010000114.1:0-4576 GCA_963977995.1 uncultured bacterium
AGTTCCGCACGGGGGAGTACTGACACCAAGCGTTCGCCTTCTCGGCGAAATTTTTCGTCACGTTCGCCCACAATGATGAGTGTCGGCGCCGTACACCGCTGAAGTGATTCGTCGAGGGGCTCTTGGGTCCCCGTGCCCATCGTGCGAAGTGAGTTGGCGAGTCCGTGAGGGTCCCGACTGCGTAACGCCAGTTCGGCGGGATCGTGGGGCAGTGACGCAAAGAGTGGCTGAGCGAGCCACTGGCGCATAAAAACATCGAGTGGCGTACTCTCGCAGTCCCGCGCGAGAGCCTCGTCGCTGCTTCGGCGTTGACGCCGCTCTTCGGGGTCTCGCAGCCCGGCGGTGGCGCTGACGATGATGAGACGCCGAATCACTGTGGGGTGCCGCGCTGCCACGTGGAGAGCGAGGCGACCACCGAGCGAGTAGCCCCCGAGATCGAAGGGCTTCCCTACGCTGAGCGCAATATCGTCCGCAAAGTCGGTCAAGGTTGAAGTGACGTCGGCGCGACTTCCGTGACCGGGTAGGTCAATGGTGCACAGCGGTGTTGTGGCACGCAAGGAACGCTGAAACTCGTAGCCTGACTGTGCGGTGTGGGTAAATCCATGGAGCCAGACGAACGGTGGATCGCCCACACACCATTCGAGTTCGAGGAGTGTCACGGCGATGAGCGTACCGAGTCCAGCCGATGTGCAGGCGACCTACGCCGCCACTCTGATCGACGAATGGATTCGATTGGGGATTCGAGACGCCGTCATCTGTCCGGGCTCTCGATCGACACCGCTCGCATTGGCCATTGCCGACCGACGCGAACTCCGGATCTCCGTTCGTTTAGACGAGCGCGGTGCGGGGTTTTATGCGCTGGGTCGAACTCTGGTGACGGGACTCCCAACGCTGATCGTCGTGACGAGTGGGACGGCGGCCGCCGAACTCCACGCGGCCGTGGCCGAAGCTGATCAAGCGTTTGCCCCGCTGCTCGTGGTCACGGCCGATCGCCCTCCGGAGCTTCACGGAATTGGCGCCCCACAGACCATGCCGCAGACGGATCTTTTTGGGCCGATGGTTCGTCTCGCTCTGGACCCCGGTGTTCCTCAGTGGTCGGGGTGCGCTACCTGGCGAGTCCTTGCCCGCCAACTTTTTGAGAATGCGACGGGTCGTCGAGGTCGCACGGGTCCCGTTCATCTCAACGCTGCCTTTGCCGAACCGTTACTGGGGAGTGCGCGCGAACTTCCCGCACTGCACGACCCGCCTGCTGCGCCACCATCACCGCGCGCCGTGACGCTCCCAGTGAACGGTCGCCGAGTCCTTGCGGTCGTCGGCGCCGGACTACCGGAGGGAACTCTCGAAACGGCCCGCACGCTGGGATGGGTGATTATTGGCGACGCAACGTCACCGCACGTGGTGTCGTACGCCGACGGACTGCTCCGTCATGACGGGTTTGCCGCCGCCGTACGTCCCGATCTCGTGATCCGAATTGGCGGGATCCCCGCGTCCAAGGTGGTCGCTCAACGTCTACGGGAGTGGCAGGTGCCCGTGTGGGGCGTGGACCTCGGTCATCTAGTGGCCGATCCGGACCAAGTGGTGAGCGAACTGTTCGTCGGCGAATTTTTGGGAACGTCACGTGAGTGTCACGGTAATCCGGACTATCAGTCGCTCTGGGCGCGCACCGAGTCACGCGCCCATGACAATTTCCGCGGTCTCGCGTTTGCCGAGGGCCGTCTCACCGAGGCCGCCATTGCGCGAGAAGTGGTGACACACTGCAACGAGTCGATGCGCCACTTGGTCGTCGGCTCATCGATGCCAATTCGCGAAGTGGAATGGTTTGCTCCGCGTCGCCACGGACGTGTGTTTGCAAACCGCGGGGTGAATGGCATCGATGGCGTTATTTCAACGGCCTTCGGTGTCACCGCCGACGAAGGAGGTGTCGCCCTCGTCGGTGATCTCACGTTCTTGCACGATGTGTCCGCGCTAGTGGACGCCCCCTTAGTCCCCACGGCGATTGTGGTGGTGGCCAATGAAGGCGGCCATATTTTCGATTTCCTCCCTCAGCGTGACGGTGTCGACAGCAACACATTTCGGGAGGTTTTCACCACTCCGCGAGGACTCTCTCCGGCACGCGTGGCGGAGGGATTCGGGTTGATCTCGGTCGTAGTGAACTCGGTGGGAGAGTTGCGAGACGAACTCACGGCCGCCGCCGGACGATCAGTCGTGACGGTCATCGAGGCGCGACCGTCGGCCCCCGTTTCGAATGTCGAGTTTCACGCGTGGATGAACAAGTCGCTGGGACGAGTCGCGGACGAAGTGCTCGCCACATGATCGCCCTGTCGTCGAGTTTCGCCGCCGCCGCCCCCGTTGCCTTTATGGCCGGCTTGATTTCATTTCTATCCCCCTGTGTCTTGCCTCTCCTTCCGGGTTACCTCGCATTCGTGGGTGGCGTACTGGGTCGTGACGGTGGTCGGCCGTCGCGGGGGAGGGCGGTCGTTGGATCGTTGGCGTTCGTCGGAGGATTCACGAGTGTCTTTCTCACTGCGGGCTACGTCTTTGGTGGACTGGGTCATGTGCTTCGTGACCACCAGCGCAACGTCGAAGTCGTCTTCGGAGTGGTGACGATCCTGCTCGGTCTCGTATTCGCTGACGTCGTACCACTTCGATTCGTGCAGCGCGAACGTCGGAGTCACTTCCTGCCGCGCGCCACTGTCGCGGGTGCCTACCTCCTCGGCTTTCTCTTTGCGTTGGGGTGGACGCCGTGTATCGGACCCACTCTGGGAGCCATTTTGGGTATGGCGGCGGCATCCGATACGGCCACCGCCTGGCGAGGTACGGGGCTCGCCTTCGTTTACTGCCTCGGTCTAGGAATTCCCTTCGTGGGCTTCGCTATAACCGGAGAGTGGGCCACTGGTGTGTCGACGTGGCTGCGGGGTCATCGTCATCACGTCGCCACACTGGGTGGAGTATTGCTCATCGCGGTTGGCGTGGCTGAGGTCACGGGTTGGTGGCACTACGTGACGCAGTGGCTACAAGGCGTCGTTCCCAATGTGGAACTGCCGCTCTAGGTTCACCTCGTAAGATTTCGCTATGACGGTGCGTGGCGACTGGGAGTTTCGACGCATCCTGCATCAGGTGACCGACGAGTCGCTTTTTGATCAACTCGACAAGGGAACGATTACCGCGTACGCCGGCTTCGACCCGACGGCGACGTCGCTCCACATGGGCAATCTGTTGCAGATTGTGAATCTCCGCCGCCTCCAAGATCACGGGAACCGACCGATTGCGGTCGCCGGGGGAGGGACGGGACTGATCGGGGACCCGAGTCATAAGGCCGACGAACGGCGACTCCTGGACCTCGAACAGCTACAAGAGAATCTTCGAGGAATCGAGTCTCAACTGGCTCGCTACTTGGACTTCTCCGCGGCCGCAGGCTCGGCGCAGGCGCTGCTCGTTAACAACGCCGATTGGCTGACGACCGTTTCTCTCACCGACTTTCTCCGTGACACCGGTAAGCACTTCACGGTAAATCAGATGGTGGCGAAGGAGTCAGTCAAGAGTCGGCTCGAACGACCCGACGTCGGCATCTCCTACACCGAGTTCACCTACATGCTGCTCCAGGCCTACGACTTTTTGCATCTCTTTCGCTCCTTCGGGTGCACCTTGCAAGTCGGCGGATCTGATCAGTGGGGCAATATCACGATGGGCGTAGAACTGATCCGAAAGGTTGCGGGTGGTCAGGCGTACGGACTGACCTCACCACTGCTCGTCAAATCTGACGGAACGAAGTTCGGCAAGTCGGAATCGGGTGCCATCTATCTCGACGGGGCGATCACGTCGCCCTTCGCCATGTTTCAGTATTTGTTGAACAGTGATGACGCCGACGCCGGCAACCTGCTGCGGTATCTCACTTTCTTGTCGCACGACGAGATTCGTGAGCTCGACCATCAACGTGAAACGTCACCGCAAGACCGAGCTTCGCAACGTGCCTTGGCGCGAGCTGTCGTCTCCTTTGTGCACTCTGAGGGTGCCGCCACTGCTGCGGAAGCGGCGGGTCGTGCGCTCTTCTCCGAAGAGATTGCCGGACTCGATGAAGCGACACTGATTGACGTCATGAGCGACGCCCCCTCGAGTCAGATTGCGCGTTCGCAGCTGACGGAAGGCATCGACATCGTCGACCTTCTCGTCCTCACAAATCTGGCGTCGTCGCGAGGTGAAAGTCGACGATTCGTTGATCAGGGCGGGGTCTATCTGAACAATCGAAAGTTTGACGGTACTCTCGTCACTACCGACTATCTCCTGCACGACCGTTACATCGTGGTTCGTCGAGGTCGCCGTCAAACGCACCTTGTTCGTGTTGGCTAATGCGTCGCATTGGCTCTTTGATCCTGGCCGGTATTTTCCTGGCCGGGTGTGGCACGGTGTCACCGCAGGTGGCGACGAGACGGTGGATCTCAACGACCAGCTTCACCGCGGCGTTCCATAACCTTCACGACGATCTCGACCGAACGGTGTCGTACCTTCGTCGCCCGAGGCGCGACACTCTGGAACTGCGAACGCTCTGCCGCGTCGTGAGCCTCGACCTCCACAAACT
>CAXBRG010000115.1:0-4561 GCA_963977995.1 uncultured bacterium
TCGAAACCCAATCGATGCTCCACGAGTACGAGTCCGATCAAACCGGTGAGATGCCAGAGGTACATGGTCATTGACGCGCCACCGATGGCGCACGCCAACGTCCAGATGCGCAGTCGGTGCGCCGCCCGTTCGATGAGAGGGCGGAGCAGCACGATGAGCGACACCATGACCCAGACATGGACTCCCAGTACGAGCGAGGGTGGCGCCATATTGGAAATTTCATCCCCAGGCATTCCCACCATCGAGGTGGGCCACGGTCCGAAGTGGATGAGGCCGATATTCACCGCGACCGCCCCTAACGCCACGGCAACATAGAAACGAGGCGACTGCGACGTCTTGGAAACGGAAAGACCAAGAGTGCCCGCCATGGCCCACACCACCACAAAGTTCACGAGTCCGGCGAGCGAGATCCCGAGACCGAGCCGCAACCAATCGCACACTCCGGCCGTTGCCAGCATGATGAGTGGAGTACGCCACGGGTGGCGAGTGGTCCACGCATCGAGCCACGGCGTCATGGCCGTGACGGGTAAGTACACACCAAGAAACCACAAGAGCTGAGTCGACAACGTGGCGAGTGGCGCGGCCACGCGGTAACCCAAGATTGCCTCTGAGGCCAGCACGAACGGGACCCAAAAGGCGAGGTAGACCACCACGGGTCGTATGAGTCTTGTCAGGCGGTCATTCGTCCACGTTCGCCACGTCACGCCCTTCGCGGACGCTCGCGACCACGAGATCTGATTAGCAATAGCTCCCGCAAAAAAGAAGATAGGCATAATCTGCAAAATCCAGGTTGCCAACTGCAGCACGTGCACATGGGCGAGGAGATTGTCAAGATGAGGAACATCGCTCTTCCACACCACCATGGCCATCAGGAGATGTCCGAATACCACCACCATCAATGAAAACGAGCGAAGTACATCAACGACCCGGTCACGTTCGGGTGGCGTGTTCAACGCGGCGGCTCGCGCACCGGCCCAGAGTGGGCCGAGCCAACTGCGCCGCGGGGCTACATCTTCTGTCGACATATGTCCCCTTCGCAACCGTCGCTTCGCCGAGGGTAATACCCACCCGAAGCCGACCGGGGTAATGCGGGACTGAGTTTTCGAAATTCTTATGTTCAGAACCCGCGCTCTAGAACAGTGACTGCAGCAAGGCGAAGTCGTACAACGCGTGCAGGGCGACGGCGGGCCAGAGTCGTGTGGTTACTCGACGAAGGCAGTAAAAGGCCATGCCCAACACGGTCGTCGAAAGGACTTGCTTTAGGGTCAGACCAAGCGCCTGTCCAGTGAAGAGGTTAGGAAGGTGGAATAGCCCAAAGAGAAGAGATGACACCAGCAGAGCTCGCCTCTCCGATCCGAATACCTGCCGTCCGCCGACGAGCAGTACGCCGCGGAAGGTCAGTTCTTCCGTGAGTCCGACAAGGGTCATCGTGACACCGATACCAATCCAGTAGCTCACAGGAGCATCACTCAGTCCTCGCGTAACGAGGACTCCCACACTGCCCAGCGCCATCAACAGGGGGAAAACGACGATCCAGCGACGGGGAGTCGGATGCTCATCTCGCCACACTTCACGGTGTAAGTGAAAGCGTCGAATAAATATCAACTGCACAGCGAGAACAATGAGCAGTGGGATAACGAACTGACGGACCCACGGCGTTGACCACGCTCCAATATTTCCGTAACGAACGTGATCGTTCCCGGGAATAATCACGCTGAGCCCAATCCATAGAGCGGTATGCAGAAGAAACAACGCCACAAGGTGCACGGGTCGTAAAGGTCTCATAGCCCCTCCTCTTTTACTTCGCGAACTTAACGGAAGGATGAACCCGCTCGACGGGACGTCTCACGTTCCGTACGACGATCCGCCGGACAAGGCGGCCACGACTCCGAATGAAACAGACGACACCCCGGTTGAATCTCTTCAACCGGGGTGTCGTTCTCGTGGCGGGGACAGGATTTGAACCTGCGACCTTCGGGTTATGAGCCCGACGAGCTACCAGACTGCTCCACCCCGCGATGGAACACTTACTCTAGTCCACTCACCCCGAGGCTGCCAAATGCCACATCGCTATCGTCGGCCCGCTCCCTCCCCCGTGGTCACGCGACGTCACAGGCCGACTGTTAACTGTGCGAGGAGGTTGGACATGGTCGCTTCGGATGACGACGCAATCGAGAACGCTCTCGCAGCCGTAACTGCGAGTCAGTGGACGCATCTACAAACGCTGGTTGAGGCCGTTGACCCTCGTCAACCCGGCGTGTGGGAGGGCGGCGAGGAGGTGGCGCGCTCGTCGGATGATCAACCCGTTCTGTCGATGCCGTACTTCGACTACTCCGAAGCTTTGAGCAACCTCCACCGTGCGCTCTACGAGTACCAGATCATTGTGCCGATTGACTGGATGGCATGGTCCGCAGAGCACCCCACCGCGCTCCACAATCTCACCATTGTTGATGTCTCGACGAACGACATTGTTAAGTATCTCGTCTCAGCGGTACGAGGTGATCGATTTAGCGAAGGACATCTCGCCAGCGAAGTTCACTCCGGAGTCTTTCTCCCTGCACTCCTCGTACTCATTCAACGTCAGCTGGAATTGAACTCGTAAAACCTGGAGAAAGTCGCTCTACGACTTCCAGGTCAACGAAGCTGGCCGCGACGCATTACCCGCGGGATCGACGGCGTACACCTTCAGGGTGTGGGTTCCCTTTGGCAACTTTGTCATCACCTTTCCGGTTTTACAGGTTGAGGGAACGGCGCGATCAAGTTTGCAGTAGAAGGTGAACACCTTGTTCTTCGAATCGGTGGCGTGAAACTTCACCGTCAAACTGGCGTACGACTTCGAAGGTGTCACCTTGGTATCGATCGTGGCCACCGGTTTCGTGTGATCGCCCTGGGCCGCAGGAAGGTTGAGAGCGGCCATCTGATTGCCAATCAGGTTGCCCAACTCGTTGGGTTGCGGTTGCGAGTCAGTGACAGGTGTTGCCTCATGGTTTTCGGGGTCGTAGGAACCCGTGTAGGCGAAGAACTGATAGCGGCGGACCACCGACTTGCTCTGCTTGCCCGGCTGCTGTTCACTATTGAGCTCTTGAGCCAGCCCTCCACCGTTGCCGGCCTGAACCAAGATCCACTCGGTCTCAACCTCACCGACGGCGTCGGGAACCTGCTTGTCACCCGACACTAAGTGGCCCAGATCAGTTGCACTGGGCGACTCTTGATAGAACACTTTGACCCAAATGGCATCGCCCATTTGAGCTTCGTTCTCCGGTGGTGGGGCGGGTGCCACCGCAGCGATGACGGGTTGCGGATTCACTGCCGGCACCGGAGCGGGTGCGACGTTCCACGCTGGCGCGGGAATGGATACTGCCGTCGAATCCTGCTTCAGATTTCCCGGGCTTGCCGGATCGGCGAGCAGCCAGTGGTACACCACCGACGTGGGGTTGGCGGCGAGTCCAAGACCGAAGTGCTCGCAGCCGGCCGAGGCGTACGTTGCCGAGCCACCGGTCCAACATTCGTGACCACCCGTTCCCGGGATGGGATTAGGTGCGAGGGGTGTCCCCGCCGCCCACGACTGAGTGGCGGCGTCGTAGCCACTGGCGTACACGACTTTGACACCCGTCGATGTTGCCGAGACCACGGGGTCGCCGTAGCGCTCGTACGGCGCGCCAAACGTGTACTGCACGTCGGTCGTACTGATGCCCTCAAGGTCGATTTCAAACCCGTGCGTTACTTGTCCACTGTCGTTATAGACATCAAAATTGCTCAGAGAGCCGTAGATCGGTGGTGTCGCGGAACTCGACCGCGCGACCACAAACGTGACTGCGGCCGAGATAACAAGGACGGCAAGAAGTGACCGGTGTGAGAATCGACGAACATTCATTAGAGGCCTTTCCACTACCCACGGTACTTGGAGTATCCACGGTCGGGGGTAGGTCGAAAGTCACATGGCGCCGCGCCGTTTCTGGTCAAATATCACCGTGACATCAAGTTTTGACGTCCGCGATCGAGCGATAGGCGTTGTTCTCGGCGGAGCCGCCGGCGATGCGCTCGGTGCGGGCTATGAATTTCAGCATTCAATTCAGGCGGACACCGTCACAATGCGACCAGGCGTATTAACCGGGCGGCCCGCGGGGCAGTGGACCGACGACACCGACATGTCGCTCGGAATCGCTCTCGCGGCACAACATCACCGCGGGCTCGATAACCCGGCGGCCCGTACCGAGGTCGCTCGGGAGTTTCTCCGCTGGTTTGACTCCCAGCCCCCTGACGTTGGAATGCAAACTCGAGCGGTCCTTCGTGCGTGTCGCAATCCCGCTGAGCTCACCAATGTCGCCGCTCGGTATCAAGCAGAACAGCCGGACGCGGCCGGCAACGGCAGTCTGATGCGAACGGCCATTGTTGCGCTACCCCACTACCGCGACCTCGCAACCGTTGCCGACGTCGCTCGCCGGATTTCGGCGTTGACTCACGCCCATCACGATGCGCAGGACGCCTGTGCTCTGTGGTCGATGGCTGTCGCGCTCGGTGTACAGGGATCGAAAAGCCCCCTCGAGAGCATGGATCGGGC
>CAXBRG010000116.1:0-4541 GCA_963977995.1 uncultured bacterium
TGAGTGTGTGCACCCCGGCCCCACACTTTCACTCGAACAGCCTCGACTGCTCAGCGGCCCCGTGGCCGGTATCGATGAAGTCGGTCGTGGCGCACTCGCGGGGCCCGTGATGGTGGGAGTCGTGGTGATTTCGAGCGATCGTGAAATTCCTCGTGGGCTACGCGATTCGAAGCAGCTGTCATCGACGCGTCGTGAGAATCTCGCTCCCGTTCTTCGCGACTGGGTGGATTCGTGGGCTGTCGGTGCGGCCTCCAGTGACGAGATTGATGCCTGGGGAATTCGTCTCGCACTTTCGGTGGCGTGCGAACGCGCGCTCCAACAACTCACCCTGGTTCCCCAACACCTCTTCATCGACGGGCCAGTGAATCTCATGACCGCTCCTCGCGACATACCTCTCGGCGCACCGCCTCTGCCCCCCGCGCGACAATCGGACATCCCAGCAACGTTGGTCACGAAGGGTGATCAGAAGTGTGCCACTATCGCCGCCGCGGCCATCATCGCCAAGGTTGCCCGCGACCTTTTCATGACGGAGCTTTCACGAGAACATCCGGCCTATGGATGGGACGTCAACAAGGGTTACGGTACCGAGGGACATCGCGCCGCCATTCGCGCCAGTGGAGCGACATCCTTCCACCGTCATTCGTGGAAGTTGCTCTAGCGCCGCCAGTCCTCCGGCGTGAACTCTTCGAGGCGGCTGTGCGACGCTCCCGCTGAGCGTCGCACCTCATAGAGCGAAATCTGCTGAGGGAGCCAGAGCACGGGAATGTCGGCACCCACATGCATGCCGTAGGACAACATCGCGGTGGAGTGCGTGGACTGAATGGTATCGGCGATGAGCCGGTCGGAAGTGGGGTCGGAGTATCCACCCGCATTAGACGAAGAACCCGTCGCAAAGAGTGCTTCCCCGGTTGCGAGATAGTCGGGAGCAAAGAGCCAGCCACCCCAGTACGCAAAGTCCCAGGATGTGGAACGACGGAACGTTGCGGATATTACGTCGTTAAAGCTCGCGGTGGAAATGACGGCTCGAACGCCGATGCGACGCCAATCGCGAGCAATCTGACGAACGATGCTTTGGCCTCCGCCCGCCCCTTCGACGCATAAGAAGTCAAACTCGAGGGGGGTGTTCGCGGGAATTCCTGCCCCGCAGGAACGAGGACCGGTACCCGGAGTGTCACATTGGGCCACACCGTTGTGGATGCGCCAGCCATGCGCCGCGAGAAGTTGGAGTGCGCGATCCGAGCGTCGGGGCGGCGTGGGCACACTGATTGAATTCACAGGAATGGGGCCGCGGGATCCCACGCCGAGACCTTGCAACTGACGACGAATGATGCGTGACTGGTCGATTCCGAACTGCAGGGCTCGCCGGATATATCGCTGAGCAAACACGGCATGAGCGTGTCGATCGGCGCCATTGCGGGAACGAAAATTGATTGCGGCAAAGTTAATGGCTAGGGAAAGGTTGCTACGAAGTTCAAACCCGGCGCGAGAGAAGTCGCGTCGTTGAAGTCGACTGAGATTGTGAAGGTTGTTCGGTCGGCCCACGACATCGGTGCCGACGGGCAGCATGTCCAGCTGGCCCCGCAACGCCTCGTTGACACACCCGCGTGGGCAGTTGGTGTACTCCAGAAACTGCGGTCCGCCGTCGTGGAGCTGATCAGTCCGGCGTTGAAATGAGGCGGTATGAAAAGTTGGCGAATAGTGACGAAGTTGCCAGGGGCCCGAGACCGTGGACCACAGGCGTCCAGTGTCTGAAGTTGGATCGGCGTAGTGGGAACGATCCTGGGCAAAGGCCACCAGAGTCCTATAGACAGCGAGACAGTGGGCGGCCCGCTCTGCGTAATCATCCGTGACGACCGTTGCCATACCCGTCGAGTCGACGGGATATCGAGTCTGACCTGGTCGCCGACCCGTCCCCGTATTGCCATCGCCAATCCACTGCGAGCCCCAGCAGCCGCCGTGACGGGTTGCGAGCTGACCCTGGGCGACCCGCGGTGGAGTGCCATTGCCGACCGTGGTCGCGCTGACGCGGTCCCACTCGCGAGGTAGAGGCGTGATTTGCGAGAGTTCGTTCATGGTGAACCACCGTGGATTCACGGCTCGATGGAGATGAAAGATGATTGTTCTGTCATTAGGGACAGAAATCGATGTGGTGATATCGCTGAGCGCGACTGCTCCGGATTTTTTTAACGGTGGAACGTACGCCGCCCACGTACCGGGTAACGCAGTCATCAGATTGATGAAAAAAATGACGTCACCCGCGGTCACCGGGCGTCCGCTACTCCATGTCGCCGTGGGCTGGAGAGTTACCTCCACCGTTCGGTTGCCATTGCGGAACACGGGCGGTCGAGCGAGTGAGTGTGTGGTGTTGAGCCGAAGGGAAGGATCAGCAGAAATCCAATAGAGGGGTCGATACATCAACTGCTGGAAATAGTTCATGTTGGGAACGGAATACGTACTTCCATCCTGGAACGGCAGGATCCATGTTGGATCAACACTCGGAATGCGAACAGTCCAGCCGCTGTCTGCTCGGGCGGGAGTAGTGGTGCTCAGCACACCGACCAGCAGAGCGGCCGCGACGAGACATCGCTGGAATTGGCGAGTCACGGACTATTCCGCTGTTGAATGCGTTGCCCACGCCATGATGTCACTCACCGTCGGGTCGGCAAAATGAAAGCCATGTCGGAGTAGTTGCTGCGGCACAATTCGCTGACTCGCCATCAACATCTCGTCAGCGCATTCCTTTCCCAGTACCGCGGCGAGTGCAAATTTCGGTACCGGCAGGAGTGCGGGTCGTTGGACGGCACGAGCGATCGCCTGAGTGACTTCGCTATTACGAGCAGGCTCGGGGGCAACGAGGTTCACCGGTCCCACGATGTCATTCACCAGGACATGAATGATTGCGCTGACGGTGTCGCGAAGTGAGATGGGACTCATCCACTGCTGACCATTGCCGAGTCGACCACCGACTCCGAGTCGAAACAGCGGAAGTTGCTTCTTTAGTGCGCCCCCCGCTGCACTCATCACTATTCCTGTTCGTAAGGTGGTGACACGAACTCGGTCGTGTGGCACGACGTGGGCGGCAGCCTCCCACTCGCGACAGACATCAGCGAGAAACCCACGTCCAGGGCCTGACTCCTCCGTCACCACTTCCTCGCCTCGGTCCCCGTAGAACCCGATGGCCGATCCACTGGCAAATATTTTTGGCGCATCGGCTGATTGCGTGCACCATGTTGCCAATGTGGCGGTGCCGTCGACACGGGATTTGAGAATTTCACGACGCCGCGAAGCGGTCCATCGCCGATCGGCAATGCCAGCGCCCGCGAGATGGACGATGGCGTCGATGCCGCCAACCCGGTCCAGATCCGCGAGTTCAATGGTGCCAGTGGAGGGCGACCACCGAATTGATCCTGGTGTCGATTGCGTCGAGCGAATGAATGGCACTGCAGTGTGTCCGGCGGTGCCAAGGGACGACACGAGGGCGCTGCCAATTAGTCCAGTTGATCCGGTAACGCCTACTCTCATGTTCTCTCCATGTGCTGTCGGATGATTCGCGTCAGACCTTCGGGATTGGCAAGGTGAGCTCCGTGCCCCGCACCCTCGAGAGGGGCAATGGCGACAGTGGGAACTAATTGGGTAAGTCGCCGCGCTACTTCGACGTAGTAGGCGTGCCGCTCCACGGAGTCACCGTACGAATAGGTCCATTGCGCCGTAATCGCAGTGATTGGAAACGGGGGTTCGGGGTTGCGGATTGTCAGCAGGTCGTCGTAGAGGGCAGGCCCGTCATCGCGCCGCCCCTGTTTTTCCGTCTCTGCCAGCCGCTCCCACGCGGCATCACTAATCATGCGCCGAAAGAACTGCTCCGCTTCCGCGGCCGGTGTCGCAGCCAACGCAGACATCCTTCCTTCCCGCTGATAGATCCAGGGGAGAGGCGGCTCGTAGGTAACGATGCTCTGGATGAGAGACGGTTCGATGAGCGAGGCGGCAAGTGCGACAAGACCTCCGTAACTGTGTCCCACAATCACGGCGGGTTGGGTGGGGGCAACACCACGCACGAGGTCCGCGAGGTCTCGGGCGTGGTGCCGAAGTAGCTCGGACTGAACGCTTGCAGAGGATGCTCCACCGTCAATGCCCGCAACAAGGCCTTGGAGTCGTCGCACGCCTGCAGCGACCACCCGGCGGCCAGGTGGTCGCGCAACTGACTCACCAGCACCGACGGGGGGCGCGGCGTGTTGTCCTGGATGCTTTTGCCGACCCAGCTGATGTGCAGACGCTCGCGCGCCGACAGCAAGGCTTCGAGAAACAGATAGCGGTCGTCTTCCCGGCGGGAACGGTCGCCGGGACGGTAGTCGCTGCCCATCAGGTCGAAATCCAGCGGCGGCTGGGAGCGGGGATAGTCGCCGTCGTTCATGCCCAGCAGGCACACCCGCTTGAAGGGGATGGCGCGCATGGGCATTAGGGTGGCGAAGTTGACCGCCCCGGCCAAAAAGCGCTGGGAAAGGCTGTGTTCATCGATTTGTGCCAGCCAGTGTTCGCGCACCATG
>CAXBRG010000117.1:0-4462 GCA_963977995.1 uncultured bacterium
CGAGAAAGCGCAGCGTGTGCGCTTCGACGAGAGGGGCATCGTTGTCAAGCGTGGCGACGTGATAGCTATTTTCCAACCACACGTGCTCAACGGATCCGGTCACCGTCCGAGCAAGATCTTCGGAGTTATCAGACGAGACCACGTGATCTTCACGACTCGAAAGGATCAACGTGGGCGCACTGATGTCGCCCAACCGACTCCACACGGTGTCGATGCCGTCAAAGAGGCTCTTGGCACAAGCGAGAGGCGTCGCGTTATAGGACGCCTCCTTGTTCCCTTCCTTCTTAATGTCCGAACCGATGGACTCCATCGTCTCGACCCCCGCCGCCAACAGATCGTCCAACCCACTGCGTAGTTCTTGCACGGGCGGCTTCACGAGGGCGTTGATAAACACCAGTCCGGCGACATCGGGGTGGCCTTCGGCTACGTGGGCCGTGAGCCCGCCGCCCATGGAGAGACCCACCACGGCGACGCGGTCGCACCGAGAGGCCAACTCTTCGTAGGCGGCATCGGCGGCGGCCGACCAGTCCGACCAGTCCGTGGTCATCATGTCCTCCACGGTGGTTCCGTGTCCGGGCAGCCGTGGCAGTTCCACGGTGTAGCCGGCGTTGGCGAGAGCTTCGGCGAGTGGTCGCATGGACTGGGGATTGCCAGTAAATCCGTGCAGAACGAGAACGCCGTGACGGCTCCCCGAGGCGGAAAATGGTTCACAACCGGGCATGATGGAGGTGGTCATGGTCAGTGAGCCTACCCGCCACCACTACCCTCACCACAGACGAGACGTAGTGGAGTGGTAAATGGCGTATGAATTCCTTAGCCCCGAGTGGATCGTGGCGGCGCACGAAATTCGCGAAGGACTCGGTGACGTGGGTCCGGCGCCGGTCAGTCTCGTCATGAATCTGACGGTCACTGACGTGCCCTTTCAGAGCGACCATCTCCTCGCTCACCTCGACACCAATGAGGGGCCGCTCGCGTTGAATGCCACCCACCACCCCGACCCACAGATCTCCATCACCATCGCGTGGGCGACGGCCAAGGCCCTCCTCATTGACGGGCAGTCACAGGCGGTCATGTCGGCATTTATGGCGGGCAAGATTCGCGTCGAGGGCGACATGTCCAAACTCGTGGCACTACAGAATCAAGAGCCCGACCCGCGAGCCGACGCTGTCATCGCGGCACTCCGCGCCATCACCGCCTAGGCGGACGTTCAAACTGTTTGTAAAAGAAGGCGCCAACAACGCCGAGTAGACCAACCGCTCCACCCACCACGAACGGCCAGTGGAAGGTCGCGAGCAGTTGCGGATTACCGGCGAGAGCATCTTGTAGTCCGCGGCGGCGAGCCAGCGTTGACTGCAACGTCTCCATCACCTGAATACCGGCTACTTCACCGACCTGCATCGCCAACATCTGGGCGGCCGACATCACACCAAACTCATTGGATTTGACGGCGTGGCTCATAATCGCCGATGAGCTCGGCATCGCCACACCCATCCCGAGCCCCGAGAGTGACAGAGCGATAATGACATACCACGCCCCGGTGGAGGGATGGAGCAGCGCAAACATCCCCATCGAGGACGTGAGAAAGATCATCCCGAAGATGGCGCTCGTCTTCTCCCCAATGCGCACCGCGATGTACCCGGCAATGGGAGAGCAGATCGAGAACGTCAGGGGGCGAGCGATGGAGATCGCTCCAACTTCGCCAACGGAGTAGGCGAAGCCTCGCTCCATGAGAATCGGGAAGAGAAAGAATCCACCGAAGTAGGAGAAGTTGGCGCTCGCTCGCACGACCATTGGCCACACGAAGTTGCGCTTCACGAAGTAGTGCGGTGGAATGAGCGGCCGTTCGGCAGTGCGAATACGAAGAATGAAGATTGTGATGCCCAGTACCGTCACAATCCAACTCACCATGCAAAGTGGGCTGGTCCAGCCGACGCGTCCACCGAACGACAGCCCCAACATCAAGGCCGTCACCGAGAACGACAGCGTCCAACTACCGATCCAATCCATCTCGCGGAAATCTCGACGCGCCTTCTCCTTGGCCCGGGCCTCTTCCTCGGGTGTCCCTCGACGGCGCGGCAACACCGTGGACACCACCACCATCGCGATGGCGATCAAAACCAGCTGAGCCCAAAAGAGAGCTCGCCAACCCCAGACCGCGATGATGGGCGACCCGATGGTGACGCCAATCACTGGCCCACCGGCGCCGATGAGACTCCACCACCCCATCGCCTTCACCCGCTCCTCAGGCTTAAAGACCAAGTTGATGAGTGCTCCCGACGCCGTTCCGGTGGCGGCCGCCTGAATCCCGTCGAGGGTGCGCGCGCCCAGCAACATCACCACGTTCGGGGCGAGCGCCGTCAGAACGGCCGATACCCCGGCGCCGGCGAGACCGAAAAGATAGAGGCGACGGTGACCGAGGATGTCGCCGGCCTTCCCAAAGATCGGGGCTGCGAGACCGTTGGCGAGTAGTGGACCCACCATTGTCCACGTCAAAACGCCCTGAGTCGTGTGAAACTCCCGAGCCACATCGGGGAGGTCCACGATAAAGACGGTGAAAGTGAAATTCAGAGCCAAGAGGCCGGCGAGCAGACTCCACAGAACCCACCAGGGATACTTCGACGATGTGGCGGCCCGTGACTGCACCCGATGGCGCACCATCTTGAACCAGTTCAGATCACTACCGGCCTCCGCGCCTAAGGCGCCAAACGCCACGCCCCCTGGGTCGCTCGTCGGGCTCAGGAGTGAGTCGGGATCCTCTCGGAGATCCTTGCGGACCTCGTCGTCGGTCACTTGATCAGCTTGGGCAGCTCCGCGGCGAGGTCAGCGACAGCCCACCGCTCTTTCTTCTCCAACGTCTCTTGCATCGTCCAGTTTTGAAAGCGACGAACCGTGCCGCCCTGGACGAAGAAGACCTGACCATTGGCGGTGCAGTCTTCCATTGCCAGAGTGGCCACGAGCGGTGAAATATTTGCGGGGTCCCAGGCGTCAAACGCGGCCGCGTCAGTCGGCGCCTTCACGACATCGGACAGACCGGGTGTCGATTCGGTCATGCGGGTTCGAGCAGCCGGCGCAATGGCGTTCGCCCGGACGCCGTATCGCGCCAACTCCTCCGCAATGATCACCGTAAAGGAAGCAATGCCTGATTTGGCGGCGCCGTAGTTCGACTGACCAACATTGCCGATGAGACCCGACGTCGAACTCGTATTGATGATGGACGCCTTCACTTCCTTCCCGGCCTTGGCCTGCTCACGCCAGTAGGCGGCAGCGTGTCGAGTCGGAACAAAGTGTCCCTTGAGGTGAACGTTGATGACCGCGTCCCAATCCTCTTCGGACAAGTTGACGAGAACTCGATCACGGAGAATTCCGGCGTTGTTGACCAACACGTGAAGGTCACCGAACGCCTCGATCGCGGTGTTGATGAGCCGTTGCCCACCTTCCCAGTCGGCGATGTTGTCGTGGTTCGCCACGGCTTCGCCGCCCATCGCCCTAATCTCGGCAACGACTTGCTCCGCCGGCGTTCCCTCGCCACTCGAACCGTCGAGCGAGCCACCCAGGTCGTTCACCACGACCTTCGCACCCTCGGCCGCGAACAGCAATGCGTGCTCGCGCCCGATCCCTCGACCGGCACCGGTGATGATGCAAATACGACCGTCTAGAGCTCCCATACGTTTCTCCCTCTCGAACTAGATGAACCTTACCGTGAGACGGACGGACCTATTTCGTCTCAGCGCAGCCAGAACTGGGGTGGGCGGGCGTGGGCGTGATAGTGATCGGGAATATTGCGCATGTGATCGTCGACTTTCCAACCACCCTCACCGAAGAGGGGGTCGGCCACGGCCGCCAGTTTGGCGTGTAAGTCCGCCTTGATTTCAGCGGAAGGTGTGGGGTCGTGCTGCACCCAGACCACCATCGGTACGAGACAGATCTCGCAGTCGGCAATCCAGCAGACGTCATCGGCGAAGTAGCGCGTGGTGATCACCGCCGCTTCGCAGAGGTCGCACCCACTCACTTCTTGACCTGCAGGTGGACGGTCCCGTGCCACGGGATGTACTTCCCCGCAACGGGAGACTGCGCGACGACTGACGTCCACGTCGCGTCGTTCGAACCGGGTCCATGAGTGACGAAGTACAGCTGGAGCTCTCGCATCTTGGCGTAGACCGTTGCCCGCGACAATCCCACGAGGCTTGGCATCACCCGCGGCTCATGCCCGTGTGGCGGCACCGTGGTGGTGGTCGTTGTCGATGGAGGGGCGGTAGCACCCGCACTCAGCACCAAGATCACCGTCGAACCGGTCGGGACCGATGGTGGATTCACGGTGCCGTTGTACCGCACTCGAACGACGCGACCCTTCGGCACCGACGTGGAGACGACAGCGGCCGACGCGGGGCAGGCCGCCGTGACGTTCAACGTCGCGAGCATCGAGGTTGCCACGGCGCAGTCAGAACCGATAATCGACGTGGGA
>CAXBRG010000118.1:0-4423 GCA_963977995.1 uncultured bacterium
ACACGACGCTCTTCCGATCTTGGAAGTCGAATTCCAAGCCCTTGAGCACCCATTCAGACCTAAGGATTACATCGAACAGATTCGTTCATTTCTACCTAAGCAGTACTCGCCTTTGATATCGGAAAGTGGAAACGGGATCCAGAGCGTTTACCTAACAGAAATTCCGAAGGCCATGGCAGAAATTCTTGAAATCCTGTCTCGACAGGATTTGGCGAGGTTAAGAACCGATCTTTCAGATGTAAATGATGAAGAATCTGAAGAAATAATCAATCTCGAGATCAGTGCACGGAATTTGGAGGGTGATCTTGAGCAAGTACAACTTGTGAAAGCTCGTCGTGGTCAAGGAATCTTCAGGGCCAATGTTCGCCTGTATGAGACTGAGTGTCGAATTACCCATGTACGAACCGCTAAACACCTACGAGCCAGTCATATCAAGCCGTGGTCGAAGTCGTCCGATGCCGAGAAACTGCATGGTGCAAATGGTCTTCTGCTCGCTCCTCACGTGGATCATCTATTCGATCGTGGATTTATTTCATTCAGCAATGAAGGTGACTTAATTACTTCCCCAAAATTGAATCCACGCGTTCTCGAAAAATGGTCAATTGCGCTTCCGCAAAACGTCGGAAAGTTTCACACCGATCAAGAACCGTACCTTGAATATCATCGGGATGTCGTCTTGCCGTCTGCGGTCTAGAACTTCGCGCCTCCAAGAGCCCCTGTGGAACGACAGGTCGGGCCGAACAAGTTCAACCCAACTGTAAATCTCGACAGCTTAGGAAGCTAAGTCTCTTAGGACGAAGTTGAGTACGCCGCCGTTGCGGTAATACTCAACTTCAGTTGCCGTGTCGATACGAAGGCGCACCTCAAATTCAAAGTTTGAACCATCAACACGTTCCGCTTGGACTCGAACGGTCGCAGGGGAAGATCCAGCATTGAGCGATTCAACTCCAGTGATTGTGAGCACTTCGCTACCGTCCAGGTTGTAGGTAGAAGCAGATTCGCCAGCTTTGAATTGAAGGGGGAGGAGCCCCATTCCAACGAGGTTCGAGCGGTGGATTCGCTCGTAGCTCTCGACTAGCACCGCCTTGACGCCGAGGAGCTTGGTGCCCTTGGCCGCCCAGTCGCGACTCGATCCCGAACCGTATTCCTTGCCGGCCAAGATGACGAGTGGTGTGCCTTCGTCGGCGTACCGCATCGCCGCATCAAAGATCGGCATCTGCTCGCCCTCTGGGAACTTCTTTGTGATGCCGCCTTCAACATCGACCAACTGGTTACGGAGGCGAATGTTGGCGAAGGTGCCACGCACCATGACCGCATCGTTGCCTCGGCGGGTGCCGTAGGAGTTGAAGTCCTTTTGCTCCACGCCTCGGTCAATGAGGAACTTGCCGGCCGGCACCGTCGGACGAATGTTGCCCGCAGGTGAGATGTGGTCCGTCGTGACCGAATCTCCGAGCTTCGCCAGAATCCGTGCGTTCTCGATGTCGTGGACCTGACCAACTTCCATAGTGAGCCCCTCGAAGTACGGGGGTTGCTTCACGTAGGTCGACGACGGGTCCCAGGAGTAGGTGACGGCGTTCTTCGTCGGCACGGCCTGCCAACGCTCGTCGCCTTCGAAGGCGGCGGCGTAACGAGTGGCAAACATCTCCGGGGTGAGGCTGGCGCGCACCGCCGACGAAACGTCGGCATCGCTCGGCCAGATGTCCTTGAGGAAAACCGGCTGTCCATCTGATCCGACACCGAGGGGTTCAGTCGTCAAGTCAATGTCGACGGTTCCGGCCAGCGCGAAGGCCACCACGAGAGGAGGACTGGCGAGGAAGTTCTGCTTCACATCGGGGCTAATGCGACCTTCGAAGTTGCGGTTACCCGACAGAACGGAAACGACCGAGAGGTCGTGCTCGTTCACGGCTTCGCTCACTCCTTCGAGGAGTGGGCCCGAGTTACCAATACAGGTCGTGCAGCCGTATCCCGCGAGGTAGAAACCAAGTGCATCGAGCGACGCCGTCAGTCCGGCGCGGTCGAGGTAGTCGGTAACGACACGGCTACCTGGTGCGAGTGACGTCTTGACCCACGGCTTCACCGTCAGACCCTTAGCGACGGCGTTTTGAGCGACGAGTCCAGCGGCCACGAGAACGGAGGGGTTCGAGGTGTTGGTGCACGACGTGATGGCGGCCACGGTGACCGCGCCGTCGCGGAGGGTTTCCGCGCGCTCGACGCCGTGCACTTCCTTCGGTTCACGACCCAGAGCAGCGCGGAAGGCGTCGCGCGTCTTACCCAGTGCGACTCGGTCCTGGGGACGCTTCGGACCGGCGAGGCTGGGCTCCACGGTGGAGAGATCGAGTTCGACGTACTCCGAGAACACGGGTTCTTCTGCTCCGGCCGAGTGCCAGATACCTTGC
This sequence comes from uncultured bacterium, assembly GCA_963977995.1. Lineage (GTDB taxonomy): Bacteria > Actinomycetota > Acidimicrobiia > Acidimicrobiales > RAAP-2 > RAAP-2. The sequence goes on from CAXBRG010000118.1 coordinate 2,397, forward strand.
GCCTTGGCGTAGGCCTCAACGAGGGCGACGTGTTCGCTCGAGCGACCGGTAAAGGCCATGTAGTCGAGAGTCACTTGATCGATGGGGAACAAGGTGCACGTCGCACCGTACTCCGGCGACATGTTGCCGATCGTGGCGCGTGTCTCGAGTGAAAGTGATGGAATGCCGGGACCGTACGCCTCGACGAACTTGCCGACGACACCGTGCTTGCGGAGAAGTTCGGTGATGGTGAGCACCACGTCGGTGGCGGTGACGCCCTCGCGGGTAGCGCCCGTGATGCGAAGTCCCACGACGGGTGGGATCAACATCGACGTGGGTTGACCCAACATCGCGGCCTCGGCTTCGATGCCGCCGACGCCCCATCCAAGAACTCCCAAACCGTTGATCATTGTGGTGTGTGAGTCGGTGCCGACGACGGTGTCGAGGTAGGCGACACCGTCGGTGTTAAAGACCACCCGCGCGAGGTGCTCCAAGTTGACCTGGTGGCAGATGCCCATGCCCGGCGGCACCACGCGGAAGTTCTTAAAGGAGCTCTGAGCCCACTTCAAGAACTCGTAGCGCTCACGGTTGCGCTCGTATTCGATGGCGACGTTCTCTTCGTAACTCGCGGCGGTGCCGGTGTGCTCCAAGATCACCGAGTGGTCGATGACGAGCTCCACGGGCACGAGGGGGTTGATCTTCTGGGGGTCGCCACCAAGGGCAATGATGGCGTCACGCATCGCGGCGAGGTCGACGACCGCCGGAACACCCGTGAGGTCCTGCATCAAGACGCGCTCGGGGGTGAAGGCGATTTCTTTGGCATCGTCGCCCGCGGCTTCGCCGTGGCGACCCGGCGTCTCGGCCCAGCGGGCGAGGGCTTCGATGTCACCCTTCGTGACTTTCACACCGTCTTCGTGTCGCAGCAGGTTCTCCAGAAGCACTTTGATGGAGTAGGGGAGTCGAGCAACACCGAAGTTCGCCAGGGATTCGGCCTGGAGCGAAAAGTAGGTCAGTTCCGTCCCGTTGACGGTCAGAGTGGATTGGGCGCCAAAGGAGTTTTGAGAAGAAGTCACGCCCTCCATTCTGCCGTGTCGGTGGGGTGGGCATAGCAGTTGACCAGTAATGGGAGAATGGGGAGATGGCCGCCACCTACGACACCTTGCAGCAGCGTTTCGTGTCGGCGTTTGACGCCGTGGCACCGGGTGCCGATCCCGTTCTCCGTCCGTCGGAGCGAGTGGACTATCAGGTGAACGGGGTCATGGCGGTGGCCAAAGTTCTCGGTCGCCCACCCCGCGATGTGGCGCAGGAGATTATCTCTCACCTTGATCTCAATGGCATCGCGGACGTTGAGATTGCCGGTCCCGGGTTTATCAACATCACTCTCACGACCGACTTCTTGTCGCACCAACTCCTCGAGGTGGTCGATGACGAGCGAGCGGGTATTCCCACGGTCGACCAACCCCGAACCATTGTCATTGACTACTCGGCGCCAAATGTGGCGAAGGAGATGCACGTCGGGCACCTGCGCTCCACCGTCATTGGTGACTCGCTCGCTCGTCTCTATCGGTTCGTGGGCGACACCGTTGTTCCCCGCAATCACATTGGTGACTGGGGCACGCCCTTTGGCATGTTGATTGAACACCTCATTGACCTCGGCGAAGACGCGGCGGTGCTGTCGTTGTCGATGGGCGATCTCGACACCTTCTACCGAGCGGCGCGAGCCAAATTCGACGCCGATGACACCTTTAAGGAGCGCAGTCGCCACCGAGTGGTGTTGCTGCAGAGTGGTGACGTCGAAACCAATCGTCTCTGGCGCGTGTTGGTCGACCAGTCGGTCGCGTACTTCCAAGAGGTGTACGACAAACTCGACGTCACGATGACCCCGCACGACATCGTCGGCGAGTCGTTCTACAACGACCGCCTCGACGCCGTGGTGCGAGACCTCGAGAGTGCTGGACTGCTCGTTGACTCCGACGGCGCCAAGTGCGTCTTTCCTCCCGGTTTTGAGAATCGTGACGGCGAACCGCTGCCCCTGATTGTTCAAAAAT
>CAXBRG010000119.1:0-4390 GCA_963977995.1 uncultured bacterium
GACGCAATAAACGGACGTCCCGTGAAAGCGGGGGCCCCCGACGCTGTGGTGATGTTCGTGTCGACCCAGGAATAACTCGTCCCCGTGGTTGTTCCCGCCACGACGATGGCGCTACCCGCCGAGGTGAGTCCCACGGCGGCCACCCCCGTGGGGGTCACGGCCACACTGAGAGCACTCGTGAGGAGCGGTGCCCCGGTTGCGGCGGTGAGATTGGTCGTGGCGATGGAGGAACACGTCGCGGGAGCGACGAAGCACGCGTCGGGGAGCTGGTAGTAGAGAAGGGTACCCGTCGAGGATGTGGCCAACACGCCGGTGCCGGACGGCATCCAGAGGGGGTTGCCAGTAATTCCTGCATCGTGTGCCGCCGTCGTGACGTCGATCACACTCGGTGTGCTACCCCGCCAGTTCGTTGGCACGAGCATGAGAACCAGGTGGTTCGTTGCCGTTCTCCCCACCACGCGAAGGGTGTCGTTCACGAGCGTGACATCGGGTGCGCTGACATAGGTCACGCCGGCACTCTCGGTGAGATCGCGTTGAACGGTCACCGTGCTCGCGCTCCGACCGGGGAGTCGAGACTCGAGATAGGGCGGTGTGGTGAATCGTGATGACATGGTCAGGTGACCCTCGGCCGTAGTGCCGAGGGTGTGTTGATTGTCATTGGCGTCGATGACGTACCACGGGTCATCGACGATGTCGCCCCCACCCGTGAGTGACGTGAGATCGGTGGACACCGGCCCACTGGAATCTCCGAATCGCAGTGACATGGCGTGTCCCGTGGTGCTGCGCCAGGTCAAGAACACGGTGCCGTCAACCGTTGAACTGCGAGGGGCGCCGGCCATGAGATCGGTTTTCATCGCGGCGGCGAGAGAATTCGCGCTCCAGGGAAGTGGCGTCGAGGATGTCTTGGCGTACTGGAACAAGGGAAGCCCACTCTCGGGAGTGGTGACGGCGGACATCGACACAACGAGGGGCGCCACGACGCCACCGCAGAGGACAACGACGGCGAGGGCGACTCGTCGAACGAGGGAGTTGGGCGCCCGCACGCGCGAGTGAACACTCATCCGGCGAAAGTCTAGGAACGTCACCCGATCGAGCTAGGTCAGCGCCACAGTGCCCACGTCGATGTGCCGTCACTGAGCAGGACCACGGAACCCGATCCGACGACCACGAACGAAGAAGTTGATACCCCGAGCGAACTCGCCAGATGCAAGGAACGCCAGGTCGGCGTGAGGGTCCAGAGTTCGGTGGTCGACCCGCGCGAGGTCAGGAGGAGTCCACTGGTAGTCCCGGTCAGTGCGGTGACGAGTCCCTGGGTGTCACTCAACCACGTCCCGTCGGTGAGCTCCAATGAGCCGCTCGCGACGAATGTGACACTCTCCGGCGCCGTACTGACGACGTACGGCCCACTGGCGGGGTCGGTCACGGTACCGCCGAGGGTCCGAGTGGTGATGGTGGTACCCGACGAGTTCGTAAAGGCCTGAATCGTCGACGCCGTCCGGACAATGACCCGGGCGCGACCGATCGCGGTCCGCACCACGACGGGTGTACCGCGGAGTTGGGAGCCCACCGTGCTGGTTCTCGTCACCGACCCCTGATCACTCAGAAAGGTCATAACCAATCGACCTGTTGACGACACGTAACTCACCACACTGCCACTCTGCAAAATACGCACTCGAGGCTGGCTCGAGGCGCCGATGGCTGTCGGGAGGTTGACGGCCCGAAGTTGTTGACTCCAGATGTTGGAAATGACGACGACGCGAGAGCCTGAACGAAACGTCACCGCGCACAGAGTGCGATAACAGTCGACATCGGGTGAACCCGAAGCGAGCGGTGTACGGGTCAGCGCGGTGAGATCACGAACTTGCGTCGTGTTCGCACTCGACCCGACGACCAGATGGTGGTTTCCCCGTTGCGCGGCGATGACCACGGCGTTATTCGTGAGCGCCGCTCGAAGATCGCCCACGCCGTTGAGAGTGGTAACGAGCGGACCAACTGACCGTTTCGTGAAGGGGGCGCTGAACGTCACCGTCCCGGTCGTGATCGTGACGCCGCCAACGGCAACAGTCAGTGTCGCGACGCCGGGACGATCGGAGAGCACCGTGACGCGCTGCGTCGTGCCGCTCACCACGGGTGGGAGAACGGTCACGGACGGGGTCGCACCACTCTGGGTAACGCTGATAGCGGGGATGGTCGTGGGCAACAGTGTGCCGCTGTCGTCCCGTAACGCAATGTTGACAGTCGCCAACTGATCTGAAGTGGTGGTCGTTGACGTCACCGTGGACGTGGCGCTGGAGGGCTGGGACGGACAGAGGGCCGCCGCAAACGACGAGGGATCGGGACTGCCGAGTCCACTGGCCATGTCGTATCCCGTGGTGGCGTCGTAGACACCAACTCCGTAGAGATCGTTGGACCCTTGCGTGACATCGCGCAGGCCCACACCTCGCGACGCCATGGCGTAGAGAATTGGATTAAGAAATCCAATGCGTGAGACATCGCAACTCTCGGCCGCGTTGGCGAGCAAGGCCGACAAAATGGGAGCACCGATGGAGGTGCCTCCATACGTGGCCCAACGTCCGTTGTAGAGGGTGGGGAATCCCACGCGCGGATCGCCCGTCACGGAGATATCGGGGATTTCGCGCATCGAGCCCGAGTCCATTCCCGGCGCACTCTGCCACGCGGGTCGGGTGAAGACGGTACTCACCCCTCCGCCACCCGCTCCCGCACCGTCATTCCACACCTCTTCCTGGAAGGGACTCAATGAGGTGATATTGGTTCCCCCGACCGCGGTGACGTAGGGCTGGATTGCGGGGTCATCCACGCTGGGAGTCGTGGTGGAGTCGAACGGTTGGCAGTCGCTCGACCCCGAGTCGCCGGCGGCGGCGAAAACGGTTTGGCCCTGGGCGGCCATCTGTTGGAAGATGCCCACCTCGGCCTGAGCATCGGTCGCGAGCTCGCAGATACCCCACGAAATAGAAACGATGTCCGAGGTATTGTCGGCCGCGATGCGTGAGAAGAGATCAACGGGTCCCGTCGCGTCATTCGGAGCGCTGTAGACCGCCAACGTGGCACCGGGCGCGAGGACACCCGCCTGCTCAATGTCCAGCGCAACTTCGGCGTCGTAGCCGTAGGCACCACCGTTGACGTTGGTGTTGGTGACGGTGGGTGAGATGCCGTAACACGAAAAGTAGGCGGCCAGATCGGAGCTGCGGAAACGTGCCAGTTCGTAGAGGGCAATGGAGTGTCCGGTCCCGCGTACGCCCGCCGACCACAGCTGGTCAATGCCGTAGAGGGATGCCTGCTCACTGCCACTCAGCCCACTGGCGGCGTTCGCGCTGGCGCAGCGCCGTCATCTGGCCTGGGAGAACGCGGTCTTCGTGCCGATGCTGCGGCGACTGCTGTCGTCCCGCGATCTGCGCCAGCTGGCGCGTGCGATGCACGAGGCCAGCGGTCAATTTCACGATGCCGGCTTGGGCGTAGCCGGAGACTACGACGCGTTGGTCGGTGTAATCGCTGCTGTTCAAGCCCAGCGTGGCGCTCGGACCGCCGTTCATGCGATCGATGCTCATCGCCGCGCCAAAGGACGGGCTGTCGTACTTGAGCATGGCGGTGTACTGGCGGCATGCCTTGGAGTCGGCCGACTCGCCGGGGCAATTGGTGGCAGCAGGGCCGGCGCCGTTGACCGCGTCGCGCCCGAAGCTGTAGGTCGCCCCCACCGTGAAGCCGTTGAAAGTGCCGGTATAGCCAACCGCGTTGTCGCTGCGCGCATTGGGGATGTAGGGATCGAGGGATGCGATCGAGTACAGGTTGCCGCCCAGGGTCTCGGGGTAGCTGCAGATCGTGGCGTTGTTCGACAGCGGGGTGATGCTGCCCAGGCGCGGGTAGGCGCGGGCGTGGCCGAGCAGGCGGTCGAGCCAGTCGTTGTAGACCTCGGTGTCGCTGTTGAGGATGACCACGTCGCGCTGCCGGTGCAGGCGCAGGCCCTTGTTCACGGTCCGCACGAAGCCCAGGTTGGTGCGGTTGGTCTCCAGGATGATCAGGCCGCGGCTGGCCAGGGTGCGCAGCATCGCGGCCAGTGCGCGGTGCTCGTCCTTGATCACACGCAGGGTCAGGGGTTTCATGGTGTCTCCGTGCTGTGCGCTTGTTAGTCCGACAAGGCTGCTCCTGGCTCGGCTTTTGAGTCTTGCGCTGGGTCAAGTGAAATGCGCCCTGGCGGCGCCGGCCCGGGCAAGGACCGGCGGCCGAACGCTGCGGGCGACGGCGAAGGCGAGCGCGCTCCAGCAGACGACGGCGATCGCGACCTGGGCCCAGACACGGGCTGAGTCGTTCGGCAACGCCCGGTAGAGGAGCGGCACGGTCGGGAGTCGCGTCGCGTCGCCGGCGAAGCCGATCG
>CAXBRG010000120.1:0-4346 GCA_963977995.1 uncultured bacterium
AACCCATGGAGAGCAGCCGAATCTCCCCCGACGCTTCGTGACGTACGAGCGGCTGCATTTTGCCACCGATCGCCTCGACCGAACCTTCAATTCCCAAGAGACGTGGCAGTGAGAAGCCCCAAATGTCGGCGTCGATAACCCCGACCACAAAACCCCGGCGAGCGAGCGCCACGGCCATGTTGGCGGTGATGGATGACTTGCCGACTCCACCTTTGCCCGACATCACCGCAATGACCGGCGTGGTCCGAGGAATCGTCGTCGTCGGTGCGGCGTCTTGTGCGATGCGTCGCGCCGTGTCCATCAGTGCCGCCTTCGCTTCGGGAGCCATCTCACTGATCTCGATAACGACTGAGTGAACGCCCGTGACTTCGAGGGCCGCCTGGGTTACCTCTCGTTCGATCCGTTGGCGCAATGGACATCCCCTCGTGGTGAGAGCGACGGCAATGTGGGCGATGCCCTCCGTGACGGTGATATCCCCCACCATGCCGAGGTCGACAATGGAGGCCCCGAGTTCAGGGTCGAGAACGTGACGAAGTCGTTCCCGCAGTTCGTGGTTGAGCGACTCCATAGACGGCACGCTACCGGTTGGCTCCGTGGCACGTGGGTCGATGAATCGCTACGCTAAAGGGCGTACGTTGACCTGGTAGAAGGAGAATCATGACTACGACCCCCGTCGACCTTTCGAACAAGACCAACCCCATTACTCTCACCGATTCGGCCATTGTGAAGGTCGCGGAACTGATCGCGGCGGAGGCCGCCGGTGAAGAGCTCGCCCTCCGGGTGGCCGTGAAGCCCGGAGGCTGCTCGGGATTTAACTACGACATGTTCTTCGACACGGAGTTTGGTGCCGACGATGTCGTCGCACAGTTCCAAGGTGTCAAGGTGGCAGTCGACCGTGCGAGTGCCGACCTCTTGAAGGGTTCCACGCTGGACTACGCCGATGGACTGCAGGGAGCGGGATTCCACATCACCAACCCCAACGCGACCAAGACGTGCGGTTGCGGCAACTCTTTCAGCTAGTTCCCTAGTTCTACGTGACTGCTGACGTCTCGTTTCGCCTCAACGGCGAAACGGTCTCAGTTCCCGCCGAGGGCTCTCTTCTCGACGCGGTACGTGATCGGCTGGGCGATACGTCGGTCAAGGACGGTTGTTCTCCGCAGGGACAGTGCGGGGCGTGCACCGTGTTAGTGAATGGCGAGGCGCGGGTGAGCTGCGTGACGTCGATTACGCGCGTTGCCAATGCCGATGTCACGACCGTGGAGGGACTGGATCCAGCAACACGTGATCAGTGGGTGGCGGCCTTTGAGTCCACCGGCGCGGCGCAGTGCGGATTCTGTACTCCCGGCATTCTCTGCCGCCTGGTGAGTACTGCGGCTCGTCGTGGTTTGAGTGACGTTGCCATTGAACGCGCACTTGCGGCACACCTCTGTCGGTGCACGGGGTGGCAGCCCATCGTGGAGGCGGCGACCCTTCTTCGCGACGGAGGCGAATTTGCCCCCCGTGACCCTCACCTCGCCGCGGTCCGCGCCGGAATCGAACAAGGCGTTCCGCAGACCGCCGGGCCCGACGTGGTGCTCGGACGGGCACCCTACGCCGACGACACGGCGCCACTCGATGCGCAACTGTGGTGGACCAACGGAACGGGCGAGTATGTCGCGGCACGTTCTCGTCACGAGGCGCGTCAACTGACCCGGGCCGTGCAGGGTCGTAATTCGTCAGCCCCGGTGCGACCCGCCCTCCCGATACCGCCGGGTGATTGGGCGGTCTCCCTCCAGACCACTTTTTGCGAGCCGGCGTACGTTGAACCAGATACCAGTTGGTGTGAACCCGGTGGCGAGCCATCATCGCCGGCCGCGAACGCGGGAGCATTTGGGGCGAAGCGTCGCAGCGTTATCCGCGACGATGCACACCGTGTAGCGAACGAGACCGGCCAGACGGTGATCGTCGCGTGGAGTCGTGAAGCGGTTGTCAGGAAGGGGAAGAAGCGCCCGCCACTCTCCTTGGGTCTGCACTCGGACGGTAGTGGTGTGGTCCACGTGGCAGTGACGCCACAGAGTGACGATCTGAGCGAACTCGTGTCCGTGGTGCGCGGAGTACTACCCGATGTCACGGTGGAACTCCACCACGTGAATGGCCCACCCGTCGGTGCGACGCATCGCGGGGCGGTTCTCGCGGAACTGCTCGCGGCACGAGCGACCATCGGTCGAAGTGCCGGAGAGCCGATTACCGTCACGTCGCCGAATGGATCAACGGCGACCGTGACGTACCGCGCACATCACATTGACGTGGTGGTTAATGCCGGGGAACCACTCTGCGAGGTGACCTTACGGAGTTACGTCATGGGTGCGGTCCATCAGGCCGTATCGATGGTGTGGAGTGAGGGCATTGCCCTCAACAGTGAGGGTGAACCGGTGGACCTTACGATCCGGAGTTTTGGTGTCGTGCCGGCGGCCGGCACACCCTCGATGTCAGTGACAATCGAACCGTCATCGACGCCTGCCGTTGCGGTGGGGGGAGCGGTCTTTGCGGCAACGTTGGCCGCCGTATGGTTACACGAGGGCGGCACGTCGTGGCCGACGAGGCGAAAGGACGCGTCATGAGTACTCCGGTTGGGCCCTACTCACCAATTCTTCGCGCCGGTGACTGGGTCGTGATCTCCGGTCAGATTGGTCTGCTGCCGGGTACGGCCACACCCACACTGGCTGACGGCGTGACGGGACAGCTACGCCAACTACTCGCGAACGCTCGCGCTCTTCTCGCAACGGAGGGAGTGAGTTTCGACGATGTGATGAAAACCACGTTGTTTCTCACCTCAATGGACGACTTCGCGGCGTGCAATGAAATTTGGGTGGAAGAGTTTGCGACTCATCGTCCGACTCGTTCCGCCATCGCGGTCGCGGCCCTCCCGCTGGGCGCTCTCGTAGAAGTGGAGATGTGGGCCTATTGCCCCCTCGCGTGAACTAAAACTCGCGATCGCCACCAAATTTGTATCCCACACTCCGGACAGTCTGAATGAGGTGTGCATTCTCCTCACCGAGTTTTGCCCGGAGTCGCCGAATATGAACGTCCACCGTTCGAGCGCCGCCGTAGTACTCGTACCCCCATACGCGGTTGAGGAGTGTTTCACGCGTGAATACTCGCTGGGGATTCGTGGCGAGAAAGCGGAGTAGTTCGTACTCCATGTAGGTAAGGTCCATCGCCCGACCATCGATCGTCGCCTGGTAGGTCTCGAGGTTCAATACGAGTCCACCCTCTTCGACGAGCGACGTGGAGCCCTCGTGACCGGCCCGGCGTAGGCGGTGGTGGAGTCGAGCAGCGAGTTCACTGGAATCGACAGGGGCAACCACGAAGTCGTCAAAGAGGTCTTCGCGAAATGTCAACTCGTCTAACTGATAGCGGTCAAGAATCAAAACAATCGGCGATACGGCGCGCTCACGCTGACGGAGTTGACGACAGAGGTTCATGGCGTCGGTGAAGTTGACAGCCGTAGCGTCGACGATGGCGCCGTCGTAGCCCGCTACCGGCTCACCGCGGGCAATGTCGTTCAGCTTGGTCGAACCCACGCAGTTCACCTCGACGCCCGCCAACTCAATCGCCTTGCGCGATGGGCCGTCGAGGGCCGGAACGACGAGGAGGATGTCTTTCATTACAGAAGAGGTAGGTAACTCGCCCACTCGAAGGGCGTTACTTCGGAGCGGTAGCGAGCCCACTCCTCTCGTTTGTTGCGAAGGAACCACTCCACGAGGTGGTCTCCCAGCGTGTCGTGCAGCAGTTCACTCTGCTCCATCAGGTCAACGGCCTCGGCGAGAGATCGGGGAAGTGAACCAACGACGTCACCCTCGGCGGGTAGCTCGTAGGCACCTTCCACGCCACGAAGGCCGGCGGCCAGGATGACCGCGAAGGCGAGATAGGGATTCGCCGCGGGATCCGGTGCGCGGTACTCCACCCGCGTCGACTCGCGTCGCCCGGTCTTCACGGTTGGAACTCGGACGAGTGACGAGGGGATGGCGTGCGACCACGACGTGTGAACGGGCGCTTCGTGTCCGGGCACGAGCCGTTTGTACGAATTCACCCACTGGTTGGTGACGGCCGTTATCTCCGCGGCGTGGCGCATCAAGCCGGCAACGAAGTGCTGGGCGAGCGGCGACAAGCCGTAGTGCCCATCGCCCACAAAGGCGTTCTCCTCGCCCCGCCATAACGAGAGGTGGGTGTGCATTCCCGACCCCTGTTCGTGCGAGAGTGGCTTCGGCATGAAACTCGCGACGAGGCCGGCCTGTCGTGCGAGTTCCTTGATGACGTGTCGTGCCGTCATGACGTGATCGGCCATGGTGAGCGCGTCGGTGTAG
>CAXBRG010000121.1:0-4340 GCA_963977995.1 uncultured bacterium
GGTGGCCCTGCTCGTCCCAGATGGGCGGATTGCAGATGAACGGGTGCATCGCCAACCGGTAGATCAGCGTCTGCACGATCCGGTTGGACGTAACGGGTGGCCAAAGCTGTACGCTGTGGTCTGCCATCGCTAGATCATCCTGTTGATGTAGTTGATGTCGGTGAACGCGTTGGTTAGCCGGTCAGACAGCGTGGGCTGAACCGCCCGGACGGACCCGGTCGTGGTCGTCAGCGGCTATGCGGACGGGGCGCGGGCGCTGGCGGCCGGGGCGGTCGGGTTCGTGGACAAGCCGTTCACGCGGGAGACGCTGCTTCGAGCGCTGGAAGCCCTGGGCGACGATCCGGGTCGGGAGTAGCGCCTCGGGCCGCGGTGCGGATGCGAAGCGCTCCAGTGGGGCGTGATGGCGGCCAGAGAACCTCGGGCGAGGCGGTGTTATGCTGCGGCCTCGATACGCGTGGGCGACCGGCAGATGTTCGGCCATCCCGCCTGGCCAACGCCCTGGCGGTCACGGACGGCGATGCTGCCGATTCGCTCCGCACGGAGCTGGACCAGACGAAGGCCGCGCTCGCCAATGCCGAGCCCGCACCCTCGCCCACCCCGACGCCGGTTCCCGTGCCCGTCCGGACGACGACGCGGACCGCCACGACGTCGACGACCGCCACCACCGTGCGAACCACCACGACGACCGTGCCGCTCGTCCAGAACATGGTGAAGCCGCCGCTGCACGACCCCGCTCTCGACGCCCGCATGGCCGACTTCTTCTACGGCCTGCGGGACTACAACAACACCCGGGCCGATAAGGCCTTCCTCCCCATGCGGTACTACGTCGTCCTCAAGGCCGGGGGTGGCAACGAGGCCGACTGGAACAACCGGCTGCTCACCCACTACCACCAACAGCTCGCCGAGCTGCGCGCCCGCTTTCGCACCGTCCTACCAGGTGCCACCTACCGGGGCTACGCGATCAAATCGACCACCGCGCACACGGTGGCGGTCGGCGCCGAGATGAATAAGGCCCCCTACTGGCAGGTCTACCAAACGACCATGGCCTTTCGCGACAAGAACAACCAACCGCATAACTTCATCATCAACACCATGATCTCCTTTCGGGGATCGTGGTGGATTGTTCACGTCATCGGGTTCGGATAGCTCCTAGGCAAGACTCGCGACGATCTGATTGAACGTCGCGGACGGACGCAGTGCCGCCGAGGCCTTCACGGGGTTCAGGTGGAAGTACCCGCCGAGGTCAACCGCGCTGCCCTGTACGGCGAGCAGTTCTTTCACGATTGTGTCTTCGCTCGCATGGAGTTGCGCTGCGACGTTCGAAAACAGCTGAGCGAGTTCCGTGTCGTCGCTCTGCTGAGCGAGTTCATCGGCCCAGTAGAGGGCGAGATAGAAGTGGGAGCCGCGGTTATCAATCGTGCCGAGCTTTCGACCCGGTGAGCGATCGGCGTCGAGAAAGCGTCCGGTGGCTCGATCCAGAGTGTCGGCCAAAACCTGCGCACGAGGATTCTTGGTTCGTTGAGCCAAGTGTTCAAAACTCGACGCCAAAGCGAGGAACTCACCGAGGCTGTCCCAGCGCAGGTAGTTCTCTTCTTCAAACTGTTGCACGTGCTTCGGGGCCGAACCACCGGCACCGGTCTCAAAGAGCCCTCCACCGTTAATCAACGGCACGATTGAGAGCATCTTGGCACTCGTGCCGAGTTCCAAGATCGGGAAGAGGTCGGTCAGGTAGTCGCGAAGGACATTGCCCGTCACCGAGATGGTATTCAGTCCCTTGCGAATACGCTCGATCGATACCGCAATAGCTTCCGCGGGGGCCTTGATGTCAATCGACAGACCAGTGGTGTCGTGGTCAGCGAGGTAACGGCGAACTTTGGCAATCACCTGCGCGTCGTGAGCGCGGTTCTCATCCAGCCAGAAGATTGCCGGGTCACCGGTCAAGCGCGCACGGTTCACCCCGAGCTTGACCCAGTCGGCCACCGGGATGTCCTTCGTCTGACACATGCGGAAGATGTCGCCCGTGTCGACGGGAAGGGAAAAGACCGTTTCCCCAGCGGCGTTGGTAACGACCACGGTTCCGGGCGCGGAGATTTCGAACGTCTTGTCGTGACTGCCGTACTCTTCGGCAGCTTGCGCCATCAAGCCCACGTTAGGTACCGAGCCCATGGTCGCGGGGTCGAAGGCACCGTTCTTGCGACAGTCGTCAAGGACCACTTGGTAGATCCCGGCGTAACTGGCGTCGGGCAAGACCGCCAGCGTGTCCCGCTCTTTGCCGTTGGCGTCCCACATATGCCCGGACGTACGAATCATGGCGGGCATTGAGGCGTCCACGATGACGTCGTTCGGGGCGTGAAGGTTAGTAATGCCCTTATCGGAGTCGACCATGGCCAGTGCGGGACCGGCCGCCATCTCATCGGCGAAGCTCTTCGCAATCGCGTCACCGTTGGGCAGCGCCCCCAGTCCGGCGTACAGGGACGCGAGTCCGTTGTTCGGATTGAGACCCGCCGCTGCCAGGTAGGTACCATACTGAGCGAACGTCGCCGGGAAGAAGGCTCGCACCACGTGTCCGAAGATGATGGGGTCCGAGACCTTCATCATCGTCGCCTTCAGATGCACCGAGAACAAAACACCCTCGGCCTTGGCGCGAGCGACCTGCTCAGCGAGGAATGCATCCAGTGCGGCCGCCTCCATCTTGGTGGCGTCCACAATCTCCCCGGCCAGGACCGAGAGTGGCGGTCGCAGCTGCGTGCGAGTGCCCGCGGGGTCAACAAACTCCACGGTCAACGTGTCATTGGCTGACATGGTGGTTGACACTTCATTCGAGAAGAAGTCGCCCCCTCGCATGTGCGCCACGTTCGTCGTTGAATCCCCTGACCACTTGCCCATGGAGTGCGGGTGAGTCTGGGCGTAGCGCTTGACGGAGAGCGGGGCGCGACGATCCGAATTACCCTCTCGCAAAACGGGGTTCACCGCTGAACCCGAGACCTTCTTATAGCGAGCCTGAATCTCGCGCTCTTGGTCGTCATTCGGCTCATCGGGGTAGTTCGGCAGGGCGTAACCCTGGGACTGCAGTTCGGCAATGACGGCCTTCAGTTGGGGAATCGAGGCCGAGATATTGGGGAGCTTGATGACGTTCGCCTCGGGACGGAGAACCTCCTGACCGAGGGCGGCGAGGTCGTCGGCGATGCGCTGCTCAGCCTGGAGGAATTCCGGGAACTGAGCGATCACCCGTCCCGCCAAGGAGATATCACTCACCTTGATCTCGACGCCCGCCTGGCGGGCGAAGGACTGGATAATGGGGAGAAAGGAGTATGTCGCGAGAGCCGGGGCTTCGTCGGTGTGGGTGTAGATAATTGTCGAGTCGCTCATAGTTCCCTTTGGCAGTGATATTCCCCCGTCACATGATAGAGAGGACCTGTTATTTCACTGTTGTAAAGCGAAGATCACGCCCTCCTCCCCGATAGCGTGGAGCGAGGATCAAGGAGGCGTTCCAATGACCACTTTTGCCACCCTTCGCCGCTACAACCTCGCGGCGGGAGTTCTTCACGCTCTGTCGGCCGTTGCGGTCGTCGCCCTCTCCAATGACTTCGCCCTGCCAGTCAACGCCAACTACATGGCGGGCCCTCCGGGAACGTCGGACCGGCAGATGGTGGACCTACTGCAGATTCGGATGAGTTGGCTGATCGGTGCATTCTTTGTTCTCTCGGCCCTCGCCCACTTCACCGTGGCCGGCCCCCAGCGCTCCTCCTACGAAACCCACCTCGCCAACACCCGTAATCCCTTTCGCTGGATTGAATACTCCCTCTCGTCATCACTGATGATTGTGGCCATTGCTCAACTCACCGGAATCGCTGATGCGCCAGCCTTGCTGGCGCTCATTGGCGTCAACGCATCGATGATTGGATTCGGTTGGATTCAAGAGCGCTACGAAAAGCCGGGCGGTTCCCTCATGCCGTTCTGGCTGGGCTGCATCGCCGGAATTGTGCCCTGGCTCGCCATCGGTGTCTACCTGCTTGCCCCGGGTGCTGACGCTCACGCCCCAGGTTTCGTCTACGCCATCTACGTTTCACTCTTCGCATTCTTCAACTGCTTTGCCCTGGTGCAGTACCTGCAGTACAAGAAAGTCGGGCGATTTGCAAACTACGTGACGGGCGAGAAGACCTACCTCGTTCTCTCGCTCGTGGCCAAGTCACTGCTGGCGTGGCAAATTTTCAGCGCAACGCTGGCTGCCTGACAATTCTGCACTAAAGCACCCTTTGACATTGCACGTTGGAACAATTTTCTGACCTGGATCAGGTGGGTTCGTCGGGCGCCGGAGTGGTTACGGCCGTTCGGGTATC
>CAXBRG010000122.1:0-4319 GCA_963977995.1 uncultured bacterium
TCTCGGGTTTCACGCCCTCGAGTCCGTCTTTCGCGCCGCGGACGCATCGGGGCGAGGCGTCTTTGTTGTTGTGGCGAGTTCCAACGACGAAGGGCGCGTCGTGCAAACGGCCCACACCTCGTCGGGGGAGTCGGTGGAAGATTGGCACTTTCGCCAGATTGCCGAACGAAACGAACGTGGTGCGGGGCAGTTGGGAACGGTGGGTGCCGTCCTTGGGGCCACACGGTCGAATCCCCGGTTTCCACTCGAGGAGATGCGCGGAACGTTTCTCGTCCCCGGGGTTGGTGCTCAGGGGGCAACAGCGAGCGACGTGGGACGAATGTTCGCCAAGTGTCCGAAGGGCAGCGTGCTCGTTAACGTCGCTCGTGGAGTCTCGTCGGTGGGTCCCGAGCGACGAGCGCTCAACGTCACGGCCCGCCGCCTACGTGACGACCTTACCGAGGCGCTCCTCTGACGGGTGTGACGCCCACGTTGTAATCTCTCGCCCGTGACTCCCGTACCACCCGCGCTCACGCAAGAGCAACGAGTTGCCGCCTCGCGTCTCGCCGTGGCGAACCGTCGGCGGCGTGCCGAGGTGAAGAAGATGGTGAAGTCAGGCAGCCTTTCTCTTCACCAGCTCTTTGAGCTGGCCGAAGAGGAAGACTGCGTCGCCCAGATGCGCGCTTTTGATCTTGTGAGTGCACTTCCCAATATTGGTGACGTGAAGGCGCGACGCATTATGCAAGAAGCAAACATTGCTCAATCCCGTCGAATTCGTGGTCTCGGTCCAAAGCAACGGGCTGAACTATTTCGAAGCCTTGGTCGCTGATACTTCCGTCTTTGTTCTCATCGGCCCGGGCGGGGTTGGTAAGGGAACGATCGCGCGGGCCATTGTTCAACGCGACTCCCACGTCTGGCTGAGCCGGTCGTGGACCACACGTCCTCAGCGCCCGAGTGAGAAGGGTGACGAGTACGTCTTCGTTCAACGCGACGAGTTTGAACAACTAATCCACGACGGCGGTCTCTACGAGTGGGCGGAGTTCCACGGCAATCTCTACGGCACGCCTCTCCCCACGCCACCCGATGGGGCTGACGTTCTTCTTGAGATTGAGGTTCAGGGGGCGCGACAGGTCAGGGATCAACACCCCGACGCCACGGTGATACTGCTCGTCCCCCCATCGAATACAGAGCTCGAAGCTCGACTACGAGCGCGTGGCGATACTGATGAACACGTGGCCCGGCGACTGGTCAGTTCGTCAGCCGAGATTGAGATTGGCAAAGACTTGGCCAATTTTGTTGTCGTCAACGATTCTCTCGAAGAAACAATCACCCAGATTTTGGGTATAATCTCTAGAGTTCGTCAGTCGCGCGACTGACCGGTAAAGGAAATTGCTGTGAGCGCTGATCGCCCCACTCTGGTTGACCCGCCCATCGAGCCGATGCTCGCTGCGTGCGAAAACTCAAAGTTCACCCTGGTGCAGGTGGCATCGATGCGTGCCCGGAAGATCACGGAGTACAAGACGAGTCTCGGTAGCGCATCGAATGTCGACGGCAAGTTGATTCCGCCGCAGGTCAACTCCAATTCAAATAAGGCGTTAACGATGGCGTTCGAAGAGCTCTCGGAAGGCAAGCTCGAGATGCACCGCAAGACCGATGAGGAAATTGCTCGGGAGGTTGCGGAAGAGGAAGAGCGCCAACGCCTCTCGACCGAGACCGAGAAGATCGACTTGGCGCGCGAACTTGCCAACATCGAGTAAGGCCCCCGGCGACACTCGCATCGTTCTCGGCGTTACCGGTGGCATTGCCGCCTATAAGTCTGTCGAGCTACTTCGGTTACTTCGTGAACACGGCTACTTCGTTTCGCCGGTACTGACGCCTGACGCCACTCGGTTCGTGGGGGAAGTGACATTTTCGGCCCTGGCGAGCGAACCAACTCGCACGTCTCTGTACGGTGATCCGACGACGCCAATTCCACACACGCACCTCGGTCAAAACGCAGACCTCATCGTGGTTGCGCCGGCAACGGCGCACTTCATTGCTCGCTACGCCATGGGCCTTGCCGATGATCTCCTCACGGCCACCCTTCTCGCGTCCCGCGCACCCGTGCTGATCTGTCCGGCGATGCACACGGAGATGTGGGAACAGCCCAGTGTGCAGGAAAATCTGGCGACCCTTCGCCGGCGCGGTGTCATGATTCTCCAACCCGAGGACGGACGATTGGCCGGTGATGACAGCGGCTCGGGTCGACTGCCTCACCCCCGTCGGATCTACGAAATGGTGCAGAAGATTCTGATGGGTGATCTAGGACGCCTGTCTCATCGGCGTGTGGTGATCTCGGCCGGTGGTACTCGTGAACCGATCGATCCCGTGAGAGTGATTACCAATAACTCCTCCGGTCGTCAGGGTCACGCTCTGGCCGAAGTTGCCGCTCGATGGGGTGCAGACGTCACGCTCGTGACAACGTCGAATCTGCCTCTCGCGCCGGATGTGGTGCGCCATATCACCGTGGTGAGGGTCGATACAGCCGCGGAGATGCACGCAGCCATGCGCGAGGCAGCGCGGGTAGCGGACCTCATCGTGATGGCGGCGGCGGTGGCTGACTTCACGGTGGTTCCGTCAGACCAGAAGCTGAAGAAGGACGATGGTATTCCGGAGGTCGTTCTTACCCCCACCGTCGACATTCTCAGCGATTTAGTGAACAACCGTCTGGAGGGACAGGTCATCGTCGGTTTCGCCGCCGAGACCGAGAACGTCGTGGCGAACGCTCGCGAGAAGTTGCGACGGAAGGGCTGTGACTGGTTGGTGGTCAACGACGTGTCGGCCGAGGGTGTGGGCTTTAATCACAACACGAATGCCGTCGTCATCCTTGATCGGTGGGGAAACGAGACGGAAATTCCCCTGACCACCAAAGAAGACATCGCCTTCCATATTTTGTCTAAGGTTTCTGAATAAGAGTTTTAGAAAGGTCCGTATGCCGGAGCGCACACTTTTTACGTCGGAGTCTGTCACGGAGGGTCACCCCGACAAGATTGCCGACCAGGTTTCTGACGCCGTACTCGACGCCATGTTGGCCCAGGACCCTTCGTCGCGGGTGGCCTGTGAAACACTGCTGACGACCGGTCTGTGTGTCGTCGCCGGTGAGATTACGTCCAGCGCTGTCGTCGATATCAATGCCATCGCCCGCAAGACGATTGTTGATATTGGTTACGACGATGACGCCAAGGGATTTAACGGCAACAGCTGTGCCGTACTCGTCGCGCTTGATAAGCAGAGCCCCGACATCGCCGGTGGGGTGGATGCGGCACTCGAGAAGCGGACCGGCTCCGGTGGTGAAGACGCCCTGAACGCTCAAGGTGCCGGTGACCAGGGAATGATGTTCGGGTACGCCGTCCACGACAATGAGGACTACATGCCTCTGCCCATTTGGCTCGCGCACCGTTTGTCAATGAGAATGTCGCAAGTTCGCCGTTCAGGGCAACTGCAGTACCTGCGCCCTGACGCCAAAACGCAAGTCACCGTGGTCTACGAAGGTGACCGCCCCGTCGCAATCGACACGGTGCTGATCTCGACGCAACACGCCGAATCGGTCGACCAACGTACGATTGCCGACGACCTGCGCGAACACGTCATTTCGCCTCTGTTGCCCGCTGACCTCGATCAGAGCGACTTGAAAATCTTCATCAATCCATCCGGCAAGTTCGTCCTGGGTGGCCCGCACGCCGACACGGGATTGACGGGTCGCAAAATTATCGTTGACACGTACGGAGGTATGGCGCGTCACGGTGGTGGTGCCTTCTCCGGCAAAGACCCCTCCAAAGTTGACCGTTCCGCCGCCTACGCTGCTCGCTGGGTAGCGAAGAACGTCGTGGCGTCGGGCGCCGCTCGGCGGTGCGAGGTACAAGTTGCCTACGCCATTGGTGTCGCACGCCCCGTGTCGTTGTTGGTTGAGACGTTCGGGACTGAGAATGTCGCGCCCGACGCATTGTCGGCCGCGGTTCGTGAAATTTTCGACCTTCGACCCGCAGCCATTAGTCGCGATCTCGACCTCCGCCGCCCCGTCTATCAAAAGACGGCTGCGTACGGTCACTTTGGACGGAGTGACCAAGGTTTCACGTGGGAGCAGACAAACCGCGTCGACGATCTGCGCCGGGCCTTGAACCTGGGCTAGGTGACTGGCGAGCGAATAGTTCGCGTCGTCACTGAGGTGGCGGCTGTCGATCGAGCGTTCGACTACCTCGCGCCCGTTGATAGTGAGATTTCGCTCGGTGATCGCATTCGCGTCGATTTCCACGGTCGATCGGTACGAGGTTGGGTGGTCGATGTCGACGTCCCCGACGAAG
>CAXBRG010000123.1:0-4277 GCA_963977995.1 uncultured bacterium
GGGGCATGCGTTCTGGACGCATCCCAAGATCTGCGTCACGCCCCATACCGCCGCCCGCACCCTGCGTGATGAGAGCATCGCCCAGATCGCGCAAAAGATCGGTGCGCTGGAGCGGGGCGAGCCGATCGCAGGCTGGGTTGATTTGAAGAAAGGGTATTGAGATGGGTTTTCCAGCACGCGTCCAGTTGATTGATGTCGGCCCGCGCGACGGTCTTCAGAACGAGAGTCGCACGATCTCGCTCGCCCTGAAGCTCGACTACATTCGTGGCCTCAAGCAGGCGGGTCTCGCGCAGATCGAGGCAGGAGCATTCGTCAGGCCCGACCGCGTCCCGCAGATGGCCGATTCGGATCAGGTTTTCGAGCGCGTTCGTACTGAAAAGGCCTTCGCGGGCCCGACCTACTGGGCCCTGGTGCCCAACCGTCGCGGGCTCGAACGCGCGCTCGCCTCGGGAGCTCGCGCGATCGGGGTCTTCACCGCCGCCAGCGAGAGCTTCAACCAGCGCAATATCGGAATGACGATCGCCGACTCGCTCGTCGAGATTCGCGAGGTGCTTCGCGAGGCTCGACGGCTCAAGCTCCGGACGCGCGCCTACCTCTCGACCGTCTTTGGCTGCCCCTTCGAAGGACCGATGCCCGCCCGGCAGGCGATCGACGGAGAGCGAGGAGGGTCTCAAACCACGCCAGTGGGAGATCGCACTGTGCTTTTAAGTCGTTGTCGACTCGTCGTTCGAGGCGGGCACACGTGTCCGATAACAGGCCAAAGAGCAGGACCTTGTCGTCCTGACTGGGGCAGCGTTCAGGGGTGACCATCTCCGCCATTCTACTAGGTATTTGAGGGTTAAGTTATTGTGTTGCAAATAGTTGCGTAATCAACTATACTGGCTACACCCCCTCACTAAGGAGATTTGCAATGAGTTCCCTACCCGCCCCCGGCACGTACCACGTGGATGCCGTCCACTCGTCGGTCAACTTCACGGTGCGCCACTTGATGGCCGCCAAAGTCCGTGGACAGTTCACCGACTTTGCGGGAACGATCGAGATCGGTGCATCCCCGGAGGCATCCTCGGTGTCAGCTGTTGTGCAGGCCGGTTCTATTACGACGAACAACGAAATGCGCGATGGCCATCTGAAGAGCCCCGATTTTCTTGACCTCGAGAATCACCCGACGCTGACCTTGCGGAGCACCGCGGTCCGCCCGAAGGGCGATCGCTACGAGCTGGAAGCCGACCTCACGATTCGTGGCGTCACAAAGTCGGTCCTCTTCGACCTCGAGTTTCTCGGCAGCGGACCGGGTATGGCTCCCGGCGTGACCATCGCGGCCTTTGAGGCTTCCACTGACATCGATCGCCGTGATTTCAATGTCAACTTCGAGGGAACCCTCGAAAACGGTTCGGTGGTCGTCAGCCACAAAGTCAACCTCGAACTCGTCATTGAGGCCTCGAAGCAGGATTAAGACGTTCCGTGATGACGTCAACCCCCGAGCGGAGGCTCGGGGGTTGACTCATACCATGGAGGTATGAGCGACAACGGTTCAAAGAAAAAGACTCTCGGCGTTATTGGCGTCCTCGTGACGGTGGTGTCCGTTGCGTGGTTCGCCCTGCGGCCCCGCTGGAAGAATCGTTCGAACGACGACGCTTAGAGAGTCAATATTTGCGGCACCGCGATATTGATATCACCGTCAATGCGGAGCGTGGCGTAGTCATCCATCTCCGTCGGTGAGCCATTGACGATAATCACCGGGACTCCTGCCTGCGCGGCGATCGGCACGAGACCCGCAATCGGAAAGACGCTCAGCGTCGATCCAATGGCGAGAAAGAGGTCGCAGTTACGCGTCATCTCTTGGGCCCGGGAAAGGTCATCGGCGTTCAAACTCTGTCCGAAGGAGACCGTGGCTGCCTTCAAGAGCCCGTGACACCCCGCATGTTCGCAGTGGGGATCGATGTCACCGGAGCGAACGCGATCCAAGACCGCCTCAATCGGTCCCTGCTCGCCACAGTCCAGGCAGACACTGCGATGAACGGTTCCGTGAATTTCGATGAGACGCTCTTCGGACAGCCCCGAACGTTGATGGAGACCATCAACGTTTTGGGTCACGACGAGTGACAGCCGCCCCGAGGTCGCGTAGGAGGTAATCGCCGCGTGCGCTGCCGTGGGACGAAGACCGGCCCAGTCGGTATTGAGGCGACGTTCCCATCCGGCTCGCCGCGCTGCTGGATTCGACATCCACGTGTCGATGTGGCTATTTCTCTCCGCACCGGGATTCTTCGTCCACACCCCATCGGGTCCGCGGTAGTCCGGAATCCCGGCCGCCGTCGAAATCCCAGCACCGGTGAGAATCACGGTGGCGCACGACGAAGCGATGAGGTCCCGCGCGGCAGCAATCTGGTCGGACACGTGAAGGAGCGTACCGTTCGATAATGACAACGAATGAGGCAAGTAGCGTTCCGTTGTGGCTTCTACGTCGTTCGCTCCGTTACGCCATCGGAGTTTTCGACTCGCCCTGACAAGCTCATTCGTGTCGTCGACGGGAACGTGGATGCAGAGTGTGGCGATGGGTGTCTATCTTCAAACCACGACGCACAATCCCACGTGGCTTGGTCTGGTCACGATGGCCGGTTGGATGCCCAGTTTGTTGGCGTCACCCATTGGGGGAGCGCTCGCCGATCGCCGCCGCCGACAGCTCATTATCCAGTTATGCAATATCGCCATGGCGCTCGCCGCGACCGCGCTCGCCATCTTGGTTCTCACGAATCGACTCTCGCCGGGTATCGCCGTGTCGCTCGCGATCGTGGAGGGTTTTGCTTCGGCGGCGTCGTGGGCGTCGTGGCAGTCGTTACTGAGGGATTTGGTGGAGGTGGACGAAGTGATGGCGGCCGTCTCTTTATCGTCAGCTCAGTTCAATCTCGGACGTGTCATCGGGCCACTCCTCGCCGGGGTGGTCTTAGCGCTGGGCTCGCCGGGGTGGTGTTTTGTCGTGAACGCGATCACGTTTTACTTCGTCGTCGTGGCCTACCTTGGCGTTCGCTCACGTCCCCGTGAGATTGCGCCGACCGAACACCGACTGTTCGAGCAGATTCAACACGGCGCTCGAACGGCGTGGCGTACCGCTGGTACGCGATCCCCCATCGTTCTCGTGGCGATGGTGGCCTTTATCCTCAGCCCCTTCATTGCCTTTGTACCCACCATGGCGATTGAAATTTTCCACGCCGGCGCCACGGGCACCAGTTGGCTGGTGACAGCGCAAGGGGTGGGCGCAGTCATCGCGGCGGTCGGGATGCCGAGCGTGGCACGACGAACGTCGCGGCTCGCGGTGATTGAAGGCTCTCTCGTTGCCATGATTGCCGCGACGGTGGCCTACGCTCTCGCCCCGACGCTCGTCTTCTCGGTCGTGGCGATGGTGGTACTCGGCGGGGCCTACATCGGGGCTCTCACGGGCCTGAACTCCACGGTGCAACTTCTTGCCCCGGCGGCGGAGAGGTCGCGTATCTTGTCGCTCTACACGATGAGTCTCTCGTTGGCGTATCCGTTGGGCGCTTTTCTGCAAAGTTTTGTTGTCAAGGGGTGGGGGCTACGAGAAACGACGGCCTCCAGTGCGGTCGTGATGGCGACCCTCTTCGCACTTCTGCGGTGGCGACGGCCCGATTTTTTCCGTGTCATGGGCACGACGGAGAAATGACAAACTGAGACCATGCCATTTGTCGCCACGAATCCGGCAACGGGCGAGGTCATCGCACGCTTTGACGCCCTCGACGCCTCAGAAATAGACGCTCTTCTCACTCAAGCGCACCGCGCCTTTACTGAGTGGCGCACCACGCCTTTCGCTCATCGTTCCTTGCTGATGCATCGGGCCGCTGAACTTCTCGAAGGCGAAGTGCCGGTTGTCGCCGAAATGATGACCCGAGAAATGGGTAAAACGTTTGCGGCCGCCAAGGGCGAAGTGTCGAAGTGTGCCATGACCATGCGGTACTTCGCCGATCGCGGTCATCAGGTGGTGCCGTCCGCCTCGCTGCTTCTCGACGATCCGACCCTGCTGTTCGTCAACGCCGGCATGGTGCCGTTCAAGCCCTACTTCCTCGGCGAGGCGCCGGCTCCGTACCCGCGTGCCACGAGTGTGCAGAAGGTCGTTCGCACGCTCGACATCGAGGAGGTGGGCAAGACCACCCGGCACGCGTCCTTCTTCCAGATGGCCGGCAACTTCTCGTTCGGTGACTACTTCAAGGAGGGGGCGATCCCGCTCGCATGGGAGCTCCTGACCACTCCTGTCGCCGATGGCGGCT
>CAXBRG010000124.1:0-4246 GCA_963977995.1 uncultured bacterium
TCAACCTTGACAGCCCAACAACCGCAGAACAATGTGGTGCGCGTCGCCATCCAAGCGATGGCGGCGGCCCTTGGCGGTACGCAGAGTCTTCACACCAACGGCTTCGACGAAGCTCTAGGACTACCGACAGAGAACGCCGCCAAGTTGGCTCTGCGCACTCAACAGATCGTGGGGTATGAATCGGGCCTCGCCGATTCGGTGGACCCTCTCGCGGGTTCGTACTTCGTGGAGTCCCTCACCGATGAGATTGAGTCGCTCGCACAGGGCTACATTCGTCGAATTGACGAAATGGGCGGTGCCGTGGCGGCGATTGAGGCTCGTTTCATGCAAGACGAAATTGAGTCGGCGGCGTACGACTTCGCGCGGGCGGTCGACCGCGGTGACAAAGTGGTTGTTGGTGTCAATAAGTTCACCGAGTCGGAGAACTACAAGGCCGATGTTTTCCCGATCGATGTGGCACAGCAGCGGGCACAAGAGCAGCGGGTGCGAGAGTTGAAACAGCGTCGGGATAATGCGGCCGTGTCCGCGGCGTTAGACGACCTGAGGACCGCCGCGCGTGGAACGGCGAATCTGCTGTATCCAATGAAAGAGGCGCTCCGACACCTGGCGACACTCGGTGAAGTTGCGGATGTTCTTCGAGAAGAGTTCGGGACCTACCAGCCGAGCTAGGTACCCAGCGGGGCCGAATAGTGCAGGACGACTGGCTTTTCGCAGTAATACGGGTGGGTGGCCGCCCGCCACTCTTCGAAGAGGGGTGATTCGCGAAAGCCATCCATGTGCGCCGACACGGATTCCCACTGCACAATGAGTGCGTAGTAACCGGGCATCTCTTCGCAGCGTCGAACTTCCGCTCCGTGGCATCCCGGTGCCGAAGAAATAATGGGTAGCGCCGCGACCATGGCCCGTTCGAACTCAGATTCACGACCGGGAGTGACGTGAAGCCACGCGTGTTCCCAAATCATCGCCGACCCGCCAAGAGGCGCTCACGAATCTGAGGATTGGCAGCTGCTGCAGCGGCCGTCTGCGCCAGGGCAATAGACCCGTCTGTTACCGCGGCATCAGCCGAGGGTGTCACGCAGGCTGCCGCGAACGCGGGCTGATGATTTGACGCACCACCCGCATCGATTTTGATGAGTGGATGTATCGAGGGTGTAACGAGGGACACGTTCGCCATATCGGTTGAAATAGTCGGCGCAGCCTCCCCGGCGTCATCGAGCGCAAACGATCGGCCCAGTGATTCCGCGGCGTCGCGGTAGAGCGCCAGCAGTTCGATGTCCGACTCCATGTGTGAGAATTCATGGCCCAGGATGTCAATGTCGTAGGTAGTTCCCGTCGCGAGAGCCGCCGCTTGAAAACACTTGTCGACGCGCAATCGAAGTTCGGCCAAACGCTCCGACGACACCGAACGGCACATGAACTGTGCGACGGCCTTGGCAGGAATGATGTTGGCGTAGCTACCACCTTCTCGCACCATGTGGTGGACCTGATCGCCGGGACGCAGGTGTTGACGAAGGAGCCCGATAGCCACTTGGGTCAGAGTCAAAGCGTCCACAGCGTTGACACCCTCCCACGGGGCCGCCGAAGCGTGGGCCTCTTTGCCATGAAACGTCACGTCAAAAGCCACAACGGCCAAGCAGGTGGCTCCGAGGCGTTCAGTAGGCCACGGGTGCACCATGAACGACGCATGGATATCGTCAAAGTATCCAGCGTTAATGATGTCAATTTTCCCCCCGCCACCTTCTTCGCACGGAGTACCAAAGACCACCACCGTGGCACCGACTTCGTCGGCAACGTCCGCCAGAGCAAGCGCTGCGCCAATGGA
Source organism: uncultured bacterium (assembly GCA_963977995.1). Taxonomy (GTDB): domain Bacteria; phylum Actinomycetota; class Acidimicrobiia; order Acidimicrobiales; family RAAP-2; genus RAAP-2. Next base: position 1,823 of record CAXBRG010000124.1, read on the forward strand.
GGAAGCGGCGATGATGTTGTGGCCACAGGCGTGACCAACATCAGGGAGGGCGTCAAACTCCACACAGAAGCTCAGGCGAAGTGGCCCCGTTCCCTTCGTCGCCCGAAACGCCGTGGCGAGACCAGCGATTTCGCGCTCCACTGCGAATCCATGTCGCTCCAAGAGTTCCGTGGTGACCTTTGCAGCGTGAAACTCGTGGTAACCAACCTCGGGGTGAGCGTGAATGTCGTGGCTGAGCGCAATGAGCTCGGCGGCGTAGTCAGCGATGGAGGTCTGGATTCGGTCGTTGACGGTCATTCGATTACCACGACGACATCGCCCGCAGAGACCGAGTCTCCAGCGGCCACACGAACGTCCTTCACGATGCCGGCCTTGGTTGCCGCAACGGCGTTCTCCATCTTCATGGCCTCGAGAATGACGACTGTCTGGCCAGCCTCGACGGAGTCACCGACGGCGACGGCGACTTTGACGATCGTTCCCTGCATCGGTACCTGTACTGAACCACTACCCGAACCCGCGACTTCACTCGACTTGGCCCGACGAGGGGCGGCCTTCGCGCCACCCGCGGGGCTCGGTGCCGCGGCGGCACCCTCCGGTAGCCACAGCGCCACGCTGAAGCGACGTCCATTGACTTCCGTCGTGACGTCACGGCGAACCAGGGCATCGACCCCTTCCGTTGATGCGACGTCGACCTGGAGTTGCGACAGGTCGAGTCGCTCTTCTACCCACTTCGTCGAGTGGGTGCCTTCCACGAAGTCTTCGTGTTCCAAAATGGCCACGTCGGCGGGGAGCGTGGTGGCAACGCCTTCTATGCGCGTCTCTTCAATGGCTCGGAGGAGCCGGCGTCGAGCTCGATCACGATCGGGACCCCACACAATTAGTTTCGCGATGAGGTTGTCGTAGTACTGGCTGACGGTGTCGCCTTCGGCATATCCCGCGTCGAGACGAACACCGGGACCACTGGGCTCATCGAAACGAGTGATGGTGCCCGGCGAGGGAGTGAATCGACCTCCCGACGGATCTTCCGCATTGATGCGAACTTCAATTGCGTGACCATTACGCACCACATCTTTTTGTGCGAAGGGAAGTTCTTCCCCCGCGGCGATTCGAAGTTGCCATTCGACGAGATCGAGGCCCGTTACCAGTTCCGTAACGGGGTGCTCCACTTGGAGGCGAGTATTCATTTCGAGAAAATAGAACTCACCATCTTGGAAGAGAAATTCCACGGTTCCTGCGTTGACATAGCCACACGCCTTGGAGACCTTGACGGCCGCTTCGCCCATCGCCTGGCGAACTTCGTCGGGAAAGTTTGGCGCGGGAGACTCTTCGATCAACTTTTGGTGTCGACGTTGAGCGGAGCAGTCGCGCTCCCCGAGCCACAGATAGTTGCCATGAGTGTCCGCAATGACCTGCATCTCAACGTGACGGGGCCACGTGAGGTAACGCTCGACGTAGCACTCCGATCGACCGAAATAACTCAGAGCTTCTCGTTGCGCGCTTTCGAGGGCTTCGCCTGCCTCGGTGGCTGAGTGCACAACTTTCATACCGCGTCCACCGCCACCGTAAGCCGCTTTGATGGCAACAGGCCAGCCGTACTCATTGCCGAACGCAATGACCTCGTCGGGTGACGTCAGGGTGTCATTGCGTCCAGGTACTCCGGAAACTCCCGCTGCCTGTGCGGCGATGCGCGAAGAAATTTTGTCACCCATCACTTCAATTGCTTCGGGTGGTGGTCCAATGAACGATCAGCAGATCCAGACCGTCATCGACTACTGGCCCGACTCCCCACAGGCGATTGCCGCCGCGTACTACATCGGCCGTACGCAGAAGGAAATCGGCCGCACGCGCGAAGCGAAGGTAGCATTGAAGAACGTCGTAGCGAAACACCCGGCACATCTGGTCGGGGTCTATGCCATTCACGATCTGATCGACATGGCAACCGCCGAAAACGACACTGTCACAAAAGTGGATCTGTGGAAAAAGCTGACGTTCGACATCAAGCGGACGCGAGATTCCAACGGCACCTGTGTGCAGGCTTCGCAGCAACTGGCGACTCACTCGTTCCGTGAAGGCGCGTTCGATGATGGAGTGAAAGCCCTGGCCACCACGTACAACGCGGCCCAGATGCCGTCCTTGTGGTGCGGCTCGCGCATCGGCGGGTTCATCTGCAGGAGCGTTCCGAGCCGGCCATAGTCATCGGCCGTAAAGGTCAAATGATGGGGGGTCACCTCGACGGTGGCGATATCCCGATTGGCGGCGAGCAGGGGCATTTCCTCGGCGGTCGACACGTGCAACACATGGATCATCGCGCGTTGCTCACGGGCGATTTTCACGAGCCGCCGCGTGCAATGCAGCGCCGTTTCCACATCGCGCCATTGTGGATGCATCGAGACGTCGGCCCCGGCGGCCGAGAGCCCAGCCTCC
>CAXBRG010000125.1:0-4230 GCA_963977995.1 uncultured bacterium
AGCAAGAGGGCGCTCTCGTCGGCGTTCAGGTTGAGCCCGGGGACAAAGACTCCCCGCGTGTCAACGCGATAGATCTTCTGGACCTCGTCGTAGCTAATTGTGATGCCCGCACTTTCCAAGTCCTCTCGGTCCCGATGCACTGCCATCCGGACCTTGGCAAGGGCTTGCGGGTCACTGATATTGCGGTCGTACGCGTACTGGACGGCGTAGCCAGTCGGCGTCTGGACTGAGTAACGGACGTTCTCGGCGATGTCATTGAGCGTGACTCCATTGGGCGACGTCCACACGTACGTCGCGAGAGCGCGTTGCCGAGCGCGCTTTTCGGCATGGGATCGAATCTTTGTGGTCATAAGCCTCCATTACTCAGGAATTTGGAAGGTTGAACCTAGTTCCTCCACGCGTTAAATCGTGGCATTTGCTTTGCGAAGAACTTCGCAAAGCAACGCGTGGTCGCAGTACTAGATGGACTTCTGGCCATGACCTTGCTTCCCAAAAGTGCACCTTACCGTGCATGTCATAGTGTGACTAAACCTTCTCCCCAATTTTACTGGACACTGAGGCCCTCCACACGAGTACCCTGAACCTGAAGGAGCGTCCATGTCGCCAATCGTTGTCACGATGTACCACGATCGGATTCTGACGGTCACCACATCACACCTTGTGATTTCCGGAGTCTCAAGGATTCTTGCTCGACGCGAACGAATTCCCGTCGAGCGGATTGCCGGATTTCGTGTTCGACACGAATCCACTTACCCCCACGGGCAGATTCCCCGACAGGGCCTCAGTGATGACAATGTCTGGTTCACCAAGGACACCAATCGGTGGCGGCGCCATGAATCCATCGAAATCGTCTTGACATCGGGTCGGGCCATCGGATTCACCCCCGCCCACTCGGCCCGAGTGGCGGAAATTCTTGTCAAGCTGGGCCTTCCGACCCTCCCGTAAGTTCGTCGCGACGCCAACTCCCCGCACGGCCACCCGTCTTCTCCCAGAGTGCGAGATTTTCAATTGACATCGTGCGATCTGCGTTCTTGCACATGTCGTAGATCGTGAGTGCGGCAACCGATGCGGCGGTGAGAGCTTCCATCTCGACACCTGTGCGGTCATTGGTATCAACACTCACTTCGACCTCAATATATGAGTCCCCGATAGCAAAGTTGATGTAGGTATTGCCAACCAGTACGAGATGACTCATGGGTAACAACTCGGCCGCCTTCTTGGCTGCCTGGATCCCGGCGACTCGAGCGGTCGCAAGTACATCACCTTTGTTCACGGCGTTGCTGGCGACGAGAGCGACCGTCGAGGGCGACATGACGACGCGACACCGGGCGAGAGCCCGACGCTGACCGGTCTCACCGCTCACGACGTCACGGGGCAGCGAGCCACCCACCGGTGGAATTCGCATTTGGCGCATCTCGTCCACGCGTCAATGTTAGAACCCCCTCGCCGGCTCTGCCCTTACACTGATTGCGCCGGAAAGGAGGAAGAATGCCAACGTACGAGTACGAATGCACCGCGTGTCACCGACGATTCGAAGTCTTTCAGCGATTCGCCGACGCCCCTTTGACGGTGTGTGAGGACTGTGGTGGGGACCTGAAGAAAGTGATCTCCGCTCCTGGCATCGTCTTCAAGGGTGGTGGCTTCTACAAGACGGATTCGCGGCCTGCGAGCGGATCGAGCGACACCTCGTCAGGCTCGACGTCGTCAAGCGACTAAGACCCCGACAGGGATATCCCGTCAATCGCGAGAGTTTGGCCGGCCGCTGTTCCGGGGAGCCACTCTTGATCACTCCCAATAGCAACGACGTCCAGCAACATTCTCTGTAACGACGAGGCCACGGTAACTTCGCGTATCGGTTCAGCCAGTTGACCATCGCGAATGAGAAGACCCGTAGCGCCCACGGAGAAGTCACCCGAGATGGGATTCACACCGGAGTGCACGCCGATCAGAGATTCGATAAAAAAGCCATCGCCGATGGACCGGAATATTTCCTCTTGCGAGGCCTGCCCGGGCTGGAGTTGCAGAGCGCGAACTCCCGCGGACGGTGAACCTGCGATGCCACCGCGTTGCGCACTACCCGTTGACGACACACCCGCTCGCCGACCCGAGACCGTGTCGTAGACGAAGCCTCGTAGTTGACCACTCTCGATTAAGGCGTTGCGGCGGGTCGCCAGCCCCTCGCCGTCAAAAGGACTTGCTGCAAAGTGGCGAGGGGCGGTGGGGGCGTCGATCAACGTGAAGAGCGGTGAGGCCACGACTTCACCAACTCGCCCCGCGAAGAATGATCGTCCTCGCACCACCGCCTCGCCGGAAAGCGCACCACCGATAATCGACAACAGCGTGGCGGTCGCTCGGGCATCGAACACTGCGGTGCCCTTCCGTGTCGACGGCTTGACGGCCCCCAGCATGCGGGTGCACCGCAGTACAGCATCGCGGCGAGCACGGTCAAGATCGATGTCACGTGGACCACGACCGGCGCTCAGGCCCCATCCACTCTGGTCTTCGACTCCGTCGGTGGCGATTGCTTCGACTGATAGATACGCCATTGTGCGGGCGTAGGTGGCACGGATACCCGTGGTCGACGCAATGGCACCCGACGCCGAGTAATCGGAATACGACGCTGCGTCGACTTGACGAATACGTGAATCAGAGGCACGCACCGCACGCTCCAACTCGATAGCGAGGGCGACCTTCTCGTCGAGCGAGACACTCTCGACATCGGGGCTGGTCAGAGTGAGCTGCGGCGCGACCACACCGTCCGGCTGGGCAAAGGCCACGAATTCGTCCTCCGTCGCGAAGCGAACATTGTCGCGCGCTTCCCGAAGTGCTTCGGCGATTGCGGACTCATCCAACGAACCCGCCCACGCTGAGCCGACGCGAGCACCGGACGACGAATCGGTGAGCACGCGAATGCCCACACCGTCGGATGACGCAGTCGTCAAATCTTCAATTTCGCCCTGATACGCCCGGACGTCGTTTTCCGTCGAGCTGCTAACAAACACCTCAATCTGTTCATTACCATCGCGCCGCTCTAAAATTTTCTGGGCCAGCTGTAATAGTTCGCTCATGCCGCAGTGCCTCCGATGGTGACTCCCGTCAGACGCATCGTTGCCTGTCCGGTACCCACGGGGACTTGCTGACCATCTTTTCCGCAGGTTCCGGGTGCCGTCGAGAAGTCATTCGCAACCGCATCAACCCGCTTGAGAACTGCGGGGCCATTGCCAATCAGGTTGCACTCGCGCAGTGGCGTCGTAATTTCCCCATTTTCGATGAGGTACGCCTCTGTCATTCCGAAAACAAAGTCGCCGGTCGTGGGGTTGACCTGACCGCCACCGAGTTGGGCGACGTAGACGCCGTACGAGGTCGAGGCGATGATCTCTTCGGGCGTCTGCGATCCTGCCAAGAGATACGTATTGGTCATACGCACCATCGGAAGGTGAGCGTAGGTTTGGCGACGACCATTTCCGGACGACACTCGACCTTCCTTTCGAGCGCGCATGTAGTCCCACATGTAGTCGGTTAACACACCGTTTTCAATCAGTACGTTTCTCGCCGCGGGACGTCCTTCGTCGTCGATGGCCAAATAACCCCACTCATCGAGCATTGTTCCATCATCGACCAAGGTGACCAGTTCGCTGGCAACCTTCTCCCCCACCATGCCGGCATACACCGACGCCTGCTTCACGATTGCGTCGCTTTCGAGCCCATGACCACAGGCCTCGTGGAAGAGGATGCCACCGGAACCACCCGCGAGCACAACGGGCAGGTCGCCCGACGGAGCGGGGCGCGATCCAAGTTTGGTCAGTGCCTGTTGGGCCGCTTTTGACGCTGCTTCCGTAATGCGCTCCGGGGTCATCCACTCAAAGCCTCGTGTGGCGGCAACAGGGCGGTACCCCGTCTGCATCCCCGTGTCACCAACCGCCACCGTTTGAACGTTGAAGCGAGTCCGCACTTGGTGATCACCGGCAAAAACGCCATCGGTATTGGCGACCAGAAAGCGGCGCGAGGTGTCGCCGAGTCCCACTTGCACCTGGCTAATAGCCGACCCTTGACTCCGCGCAATGTCGTCGGCCAACAACATCATCTCTACTTTTCGTGCCTTATCGACATCATGCGGTAGTTCCGTGGCTCGCGTGGCGTGGTTTCGGAACGACTCCAGCGCCACGGTCTTCGTTCCGCCACCACCCGATCGCGCCACCGCGGCAGCAGCCTCGGCGGCTTTCAGAAGCC
>CAXBRG010000126.1:0-4220 GCA_963977995.1 uncultured bacterium
GTTTTGGGCAAGGCAACGGGGCCTGGCGGTGTTACGGTTTCAGGCTTGGAGCTGGCGACGACAGTTGCTTTGGTGCTGGCCCTGGAAACATCCTCCGGCGCAGGCGATTTGGGCGCCTCGGCCAATTGAGTGCCGGCTTTCTCTGGCTTTGCAAGCACACCCCCAGTGGACACCACCAGCGAGGGCTTAGAGTTTTTTCCGACTTCAAGAATTTGTAATGCTGAGGAATAGCTCTTATTGGCCAGAAAATACTTCAGGTCGCTGAGATTTTTATACACAATCTCAGCTGATCTATTAGATTTGAGCGCGTCTTCCAGCGTGCTTTTGGCAAGGGTCAGTTTTCCTTGTGCGGCATAGATGATGGCAATGTTATTTCGTGCGTCAAGGTAGTAGGGGGAGGTCACAGGCACCAGGGAAAAAGACGCCAAAGCCGAGTCGTAATGCTCCCGCTTGAGAAAGATCAGACCCCGAAAGAAGTCCGACTCAAATACGCTTTTGCCAGACTTTTGAATTTCTTTCAGCAGGCGGCCTCAGCTGAAGGGTTCTTCGCCTGATCGAAATTAATCGATTATCTGGCGGCGTTCGACGACGTCAAACGTGGCCGGGCGAAAGATACCCGTAAAGAGGATGTCGATCGCTGAGCGGTCGCCACGCCACGCCAGGTCATCGATCTGACGACGCGAACGCCGGCCCGTGCTGGCGCGGAACCACGTGAAGTGGTCGGTTGTGAGATGCAGTTCACGCGATCCACTCCCTCGCGTTCGGATGTCACCGTCGAGGTCCATCGTCACCGTGAGGTCGTGGTCCTTCACCGCAAAGCGACCGAGGGTGAAGTCCGTGAGCAGCGACAATGTCTCATCGTCAAGACAGACGGTGCGCCCGAGGGCGTGGGCGATATCACACTCGTGGGTGGTCTGGTCGTACAAAACGATGGCCAACTCGGGTGTGATGAATCGTTCGAGTTCGTACGTGGGCCACTCCTCGAGCAGCGTCGCGAGGTCCGCGTCATGGTTCCGCTCGACTTGGGCCGCCGCCCATTCGTCGAGGTCTCCGGGGAAGTTCCCCGCTGCGATGTCGTGACTAATGCCGACGAGGTGCCCCACGACATCTCGAATGCGCCACTCGGGGCAGAGCGGGGTCAGTTCGTTGAGACTCGAGAGTTCGGCCAATTGCACCATTGCAATGACCCGATCCCGGGACCGAATCCACGCGAGGGCGACGTCGTTCACGGTGTGAGGATACGGGCAAATCGACGAGCCGCAATGGTGAGACCTACGAGCGACATCAGCACCAGATAGATGACATGACCCGCTACGTTCCACGAGATCTGCCCCAGAGAGAAGTCTCGGAGAAGTGCTGCGGAGTGGTAGAGCGGTGAGCACCGCACAATCGCCTGGAGCCAGCCGGGATAGAGGGTGATAGGAAAAAAGGTCGCCGAGAACAAAAACACGGGCATTTGGATAAGGGCGACCGTGTCGAAGTCCTGCCAGCTGCGGAGCCAGGTACACGCGGCGAGACCCACACAGGCGAAGGCGAAGCATGTCAGAACAGCCGCCGGGAAGCACAGCACACCCCACCACGAGCCCACGTCACCGAGCGCAAACATGCAGATCAGGAACGAGCCGGCGTAGAGAGATCCTCGCACGACGGCCCAGAGAACTTCCCCTAATGCGATGTCGCCAATCGAGATTGGGGTAGCGAGGATGTGGTCGTAGGTGTGCGAGACCTTTAACTTCCAAAATGTGTTGTACAGCGAGTCGATGATCGCACCCGTCATTCCGGCCGTTGCCATCATCCCCGGCGCCACAAATGTGGCGTAGTCCACCACCGTCCCATTGAGATTGAGGCTGCCCACCAGAGTGTTCAGTCCGATGCCCAAACTCAGCAGGTAGAAGAGGGGCTCGAAGAACCCGGAGACCAGAATTGGCCAGATGCGCCGATAAAAGATGGCATTGCGCTCCACAATGCGCAGACTGCGACGGGATCCAAGTTGCACGCTGGTCGTCAGCGGGAAGAAGGACATCAGAGAACCAACCGACGACGGAAGTTACGTCGCGCCCACCACCATCCGGCCACGGTGAGCATCACGAGGACCAGGCTGTGGGCCAGCATCGCTGTCCACACGCCGGAGCCGAACGCTGCGCTGCGGGACAGTTCGACGCCGTGGTACAGCGGCATGATCTGGACGACGGGTCGCAGCGTCGCTGGGTACTGCGAAATGGGATAAAACGTGGCCGAAAACAAAAACATGGGTGTCAATAGGAATCGCTGCACCAGCGCGAAGGGGGCATCGGACTCCAACGTGGACGAAAACGCAATAAGAGGTGTCGTAAAGGCGAGACCGACCAACACCCCAACAAAGGGAAGCAGGAGCGCCCACCACGAAGTCACGACCCCGAAGGCCAGCATGACCCCGAGGTAGACCAGGCCGGTAAAGAACATCCTCGCCGCCACGAAGAGAACCTTGCCCGCTAAAACATCGTCGGGCGTGAGGGGCGTTGCAATCGCCGCGTGGTAGTTCCGCGTCCACTTCAGTCCACCCAGGATCGGCCACATGGACTCACCACTGCCCACCTGCATCGTGGTCATCGCTAAGAGACCGGGGGCCACGAAGTCAAGATAGGGATGGCCCTCCACCAGGCCCGCGTGCGCGTTCACCAAGTGGCCGACGCCCATACCCATAGATCCGAGATACAAGATGGGAAAGAGGAAGTTCGAGATAACCGAACCACGCCACGTTTGGCGATAGAACTCAAAGTGGTACCACGCCGAGCGGCGGGCCGGTGACCAGCCCACGCGGGGTTCGTTGCGTACGGGTGTCGTGGACATCAGTCGACGAGGGTGCGACCCGTCAGCGACAAGAAGACGTCTTCCAGGCTGGACCGTCGAACGAGACCGCTTTCTGGCGTGAGTCCCGCAGCATGGACTGCACGAAGTGCTTCGTCGCCGTCGTGCACGTAGAGCAAAACGCGGTCCGGGAGAACTTCAACTCGCTCAGCGAAGGGCGTCAACGGATCGTGCCAGCGCTCGTGGCTCTCGATACCGAACCGCAGTTCGAGTACTTCTCGTGTCGAGTGCTGCTCGATGAGTTGACGGGGCGACCCTTCGGCAACGATCAGACCCTTGTCCATCACCACGAGGCGATTACAGAGCTGTTCGGCTTCGTCCATGTAGTGCGTCGTGATAATGAGAGTCACGCCGTCTGACTTCAGGCGATAGAGCCGCTCCCATAAAAGGTGTCGAGCCTGGGGGTCGAGCCCCGTGGTGGGTTCGTCGAGAATCAAGAGTTCGGGGCGATTGATCAGCGACCGGGCGATGGTGAGGCGCCGCTTCATACCGCCAGAGAGTTTGTCCACGGCGTCGTGGCGCTTGTCGGTAAGTTGCGCAAACTCTAAGAGTTCGTCAGCCCGTTCTCGAATGACGGCTCGCGGGAGATCGAAGTAGCGCCCAAACATCATGAGATTGTCGAGGACCGTGAGCTCAAGCTCCAGAGTGTCGTCCTGAGGTACGACGCCGAGCCGGGATCGAATTTCGGGGCCATGCGTCGCGGGATCGAGGCCAAAAATTGTCAGATCCCCCGAGGAGGGTGTCGACACTGACGAAATCATCTTCATCGTGCTGGTCTTGCCCGCTCCATTAGGGCCAATGACGGCGCTGAGAGATTCTTTGGGAAAGTCGATCGACACATTCGAAGTGGCGACCACCCCGCCAAACGACTTGCAAAGATTTTCGATTCGAAGCATGTTCTCGTTTCCAAATCAGGCGGTGTGGGGTCGAGCAGGCGGTACGCCGCCATAGGTCATCCAGGTGGCGGCGAACACGCCCGCGCCGACCCAGAAGACCGCGATGTAGCGCACGCGCCCGGCCAGAAACGCGGCCAGGCCGCCGCCGGCCATCTGGCACGCGCGCCCCACCGAGATCGCGGTCCGGGCCACGCTCACGCTGAGCCCGGCCTCCTTCGCCAGCGGCGCCACATAGACGCCGACGGCCGCGAGCGAGGTGGCCACGGCGTCGCGGTCGCGAACGCGCACCCCGACGTGCTGGCGGCCGCCGACGAGGTGACGGCGTCGAACGCCGACGACGGCGTCGCGCAGGCGATCGAGCGTCTGCTCGCCTGAGGTACCAAAGGGGCCAGACCCCTCTGGTACATCAGGTGTTGCAGGGCAGTCCTCCACCGGCAGCGCGATGTACCAGAGGGGTCTGGCCCCTTTGGTACCTCA